>NZ_JBFAKG010000003.1:169947-218028 GCF_040655595.1 Saccharopolyspora sp. NPDC050389 | reverse complement strand
GGCGTGACGGTGCGGCCGCTGCGGCAGATGACGGGGGAGGCGCACTTCAACGAGGTCTTCCTGTCCGATGCCCGGGGAGCCCAAAAGACTCACGGCCCCGTTTACCAGCGGAAACGCTTCTTCTCAGGCCTGGTTGCGGACGGAGTACGGCGGGACGGTGCAGCCGATGAGGCTGGCCTCGTCGATCGTCTCCGGCTGGTAGGCGGACTTCGAGAACGTCTCCAGCATCACGTTCGTCGGGTCGTCGATCTGCTCGACCCGGCCGAACAGGAACGCCCACTCGTGCTCGTCGGAGCCGAAGTAGGCGACGGTGTCGAACAGCGACCGGAACCGGTTGTAGGCGCGGATCAGCGTCTCGTTGCGCCACACCGTCGGGCAGCCGGCCTGGAACGCGACGACGCCACCGGCCGCTAGCACCGCCTGGCAGCGCTGGATGAACTCCAGGCCGTACAACCGGTTGTGCTGGCCGTCGGCGTCGTCGGCCCGCTCGTCGGGCAGGTCGACGACCACGATGTCGTAGCCCTCCGGCGGCGCCTGGTCGAGGAAGCCCCAGCCGTCGGCGTAGTGCAGCTTGATCGGCCCGTCACCCTGCTCGACGCGGGCGAGCTCCTCGGTGCTGTAGCCGTACGGCAGGTGCTCGGCGCAGACGCGCACGCACTGCTCGTCGATGTCGACGTGGTCGACCCGGCTGGCACCGGCCGCGACCGCCAGCTGGCTGGCCACGCCCTCGCTGGAACCGATGATCAGCACCCGCTCGACCTGCGCGGCGAGCAGGAACGCCGGCACCATCATCGCCTCGTGGTAGACCAGCTGGGAGAACTCCGTGCTCTGCCGGTCGTCGTCGCAGAACAGCGAGACGCCCTGCCCGGTGCGGCCGATGACCACGTGCTGGTAGTCGGTGTCGCCCTCCCACAGCACCTCGTCGACCCGCCACAGGCGCTGCAGGTCCTCGCCCATCGGCTCCTTGATCCACCGGTGCCCGTCGAGTTCGATCAACGGTGCTCCTCCTTGATTCCCGTTGCCAGGTAAGGCAAATCTTTTAAGCGGCGCAGCCGCTTAGCCCACGCACGCAAGATGACCACCCGCGGGTTCTCAGGCGTCGCCTCGCGAGGACAGCCCCGATGCCGCGCATTGGACATGCACAAGTCGGGGATCCCACAGCCGAGGCGGCGTCCGAGGTTCCGCTAGGTGACCACCTTCGCAAATGAGCTCCCGACAGTCGTTGGCGAATTCACGAGGCCAGTTCCGCGTAGTCGTGGCCTCGCTGAATGGTCTGGACGTTCTGCGAGGCCGGCTTCAGCGCCTCGGCGAGCAGTTCGACCGCGCGCTCCGGCTGAGCGGTGTGCCCGCAGGTGAAGACATCGATGAAGATCGAGCCGTCCTCCGGATACGTGTGCAGCGAAGCGTGGGACTCCGACAGCAACGCCAACACGGTGACACCTTGCGGCTCGAACCGCTTGGCGATCATCTGGCACACGGTGGCGTGCGACTGGCTGAGCGCGTTGTGCAGGGTCTCCCGCAAGAACTGCTCGTCGTCGAGCAGTTCCGGATCAACGCCCTCCAGCTCGGCGAGGACATGTTGGCCGGTGAACAACCCAACCGGCGGCGTCCCGGTGTCAACGGACATCTATCGACCTCCCATCATTTCGCAGATCAGCGCTCAGATGTTGAGCGAGTCGGTTTGCTTGGCGGTGCGGGTGGCGGCCCCCCTGCGGGAATTGCCGTCGCCTTCTCGCTGCGGGATCCCCGACACACGTATGTCCAATACGACGCGTCGGGGCCGTCCTCGCGAGAAAGAACCCCGGAGGGGTGGGCACCGCGAACCCGCGGCGGTGCAAGTTGCGAACGTGGCCGAAAGCGGCTCGCGCAGCTTGCCCGACGGCAGGCTTGCGTTGAGCGCACTGGGCCTCCAAGACCGCACGTTCTCCCAGTCGGCACTGTTGGTGTCGGCTTCTCGGAGTTGCCGAGGCGATCACGGCTGTTCGTCGCCGTCGACGCAATACGTGGGCAGCGGGGTGAATCCGTTGAAACCCACCGATGAATAGCTCGCGGTGTACGCGCCCGCGCTGAGCAGGTCGACCCAGTCTCCGCCGCGCAGCGTTCGCGGCAGTTCGTACCGGGTGCGCTGGTAGAGCACGTCGTCGCCGTCGCAGGTCGGCCCCGCCAGCACCACCGGGCCGCGCCGGTCGCCGTCGCGGGAGGTGCGAAGCCGGTAGGTGATAGCCTCACCTTCCGTTTCAGCGAGCCCGTTGTAGCGGCCGATGTCCAGGTAGACCCAGCGGCGGTCGCCGTCGCTGGCATCGCTGACGAGTACGACCTCGCTGCGCAGCACGCCCGCGTCGCCGACGATGAAGCGTCCCGGCTCGATGAGCAGTTCCGGCCGCTGGGCGCCGAAGTTCCGGTCCAGCGATTCCTCGATGCGGCGCACGTAGTCGGCCAGCGGCGGGGCGGATTCGGTGTAGCCGGCGGGCAAACCGCCGCCGAGATTCACCATCCGCAGTCGCACGCCGTGCGCGGCGCAGTCCTCGAACACCTGCCGGGCGGCGGCGATCCCGTGCTCCCACGCGGCGGGTTCCAACTGCTGGGATCCAATGTGGAATGACACGCCGTAGGCGTCCAGGCCGAGTTCCCGCGCGCGCCGCAACAGCTGCGCGGCGGTCTCCGGCGGGCAGCCGAACTTGCGGCCGAACGGGGTGCGGGATCCCTTGTTGTCCACCAGGACCCGGCAGAACACCCGCGAGCCCGGCGCGACCTCGGCGATGTTTGCCAAGTCCGCGGCGCTGTCGGTGACGAACAGGCGGACGCCCTGCTCGTAGGCGCGGGCGACGTCGCGGCGCTTCTTGATGGTGTTGCCGTAGGAGATGGACTCCGGCGCCGCGCCCTTGGCCAGGCACAGGTCGATCTCGCCGGGGCTGGCGACGTCGAAGGAGGCCCCCAGGCCGACCAGTTCACCGACCACTTCGGGGGT
This sequence comes from Saccharopolyspora sp. NPDC050389, assembly GCF_040655595.1. Classification (NCBI taxonomy): domain Bacteria; kingdom Bacillati; phylum Actinomycetota; class Actinomycetes; order Pseudonocardiales; family Pseudonocardiaceae; genus Saccharopolyspora; species Saccharopolyspora sp. NPDC050389. The sequence continues at coordinate 215,060 of NZ_JBFAKG010000003.1, read as the reverse complement.
GGGATTGGCCTTGACCGCGTAGCAGATCCGGGCGTCCGGCAGGGCGGTTCGCAACTGCCGGTAGCGGTCGCGCACCTGCGCCAGATCCATGACCAGGCAGGGGGTTTCGGGGCGTTGCCGGTCGAGGAACTGCAGAATCGGGTCCGGCGCGGCGGATTCGGTCTGCTGCGCGGTGCCGCTCGGGCGGTCCGTCACACCGGTGGTGGCGGACAGATCGGTCAATCCCGGTACCTCCGTCTCGGCTGGTGGGGTTGGGTTTTCCCTGGGTTCTACCCGCCAGGGGCGCGCGTCCTCGGAGCGCAACTGCGACCAAGCACGGTACCGCGCTCACGCACAGATTTCGAACCGCGCCCACCTCTTCCCCCGGACAGTGGAACCGAGTGTGAGCACTCCCACGGGACCGCGCCGACTTCGTCGCTTTGCGTGGTCGAACTCCGACTTCCCGTGATCGCGCCGCCGAGCCGACCGGGAGCGAGCCCGGAACCGGGGAACCTGCGGGCACAGGTGAATGTTTTGCCTGGTCAGGGCCCGTGAGTACTTTGGGTTGCTATAGCAGCACAAAGTACTCACGGGTACCCACCTGGCGAAACGTCCGTCCAGAGCGGAACGTGCGCTAGTCGGCGGGTTCGCGGTCGAGTTCGAGGGCGAGGTAGAAGTCCACTCGGGACGGGAACTCGGTGAGGTCTCGACCAGTGATCTCCTCGATCCGCTGGATCCGGTAGCGCAGTGTGTTCACGTGCACGTGGAGCTGCTTGGCGCAGCGCGACCACGATCCCGAGTGGCCGAGGAAAATCCGCAGGGTGCGCACCAGGTCCGAGTTGTGCGCCGAGTCATACGCGATCAGATCCGCCAGCAGCCGCTGGCGGTAGGAGCGGCGCAATTCGTCGGGCGCCGACGCGAGCAGCACTTCGTGCGACGCGAGCTCCGCCGCCGCGACGACCTCCGCGCGCCCCCGGCGCTGCTGCGCGAGCCGCCGCGCGTAACCCGCCTCCTCCAGCGCTCCGCGCAGCGTCGTCGCCGGGCTGACGTCGCTGACGCCGACCGCCAGCCGCCGCTGGCCCAGGCCCGGCTCCGCCTCGGCGACGATGCGGCGCAGCACCGCGTCCAGCTCCGCCAGGTGGTTTTCGTCGTCGACGAACAGCGCCGTCGCACCGTCGCCGAGCGGCGCGGTGACCGACGCCATGCCCGTCGCCGCGGCGATCTCGCGGAGCAGCGTCGTCGACTCGGCCGGGTCTCCGACGCTGAGCGCGACCGCCCGCAGCGGCTCGTCGGTCGGCAGTCCCGCCGTCTCCAGCCGCGCCGCGACCTCTGCCTGCGTGGAGGTGCCATCGAGCAGCCGCCGCAACGCCGCTTCCACCGAGCGACCCGCGATCCGGCGGGCCTCGTCCACCCGCGCCCGCAGCAGCGCCACGACCGTGCCCAGATCGGTGGCGATGGCCTCTTGTTCTTCGTCCCAGTCGGCGACGTCGCCGCGCGCCAGCACGAACCAGCCGGCGGCAGACGGCTCGATGCCGGATTCCACCGGCCACAGCACGTGCGGGGCGCCCGGCCGCACGGTGCGCGGGAGGCGGCCGGTCGCGAACTCGCGCAGCGCCGCGCAGCGGGTTTCCTCCGGCAGCTCGGCGGTGCCGCCGACGGTCCAGCCGACCGCGGACAGCACCCAGCAGTCGGTGCCGAGCTCGTCGGCCGCCATCCGGAGCACCCGGTCGAGGTCGGCGCCGCCGGCGACCGCGGAGACCAGCTCCCGGCGCGGCGCGGAGCGGCGCTGGATGCGATCGGCGAGGGTGTTGAAGCTGACCGTCAGCGGCACCTCGAAGGCCGGCAGGCCGTGTCGCCGGCACGCTTCGACCAGATCCGGCGGGGCGTGGCCGAGCCGCGCGGTGCCCGCGGCGAGGCCCGCGACCCCGGCGTCGACCAGCGCGGCGACGAACTCCTCCGAGTCGGCCGGCTCGTTGCGCCACATCAGCCCGCTGAGCACCAGCTCGCCGCCGTGCAGGTAGCGCCGGGGATCCAGCAGGTCGGTGATGTAGACGCCGCGGACCGGCCGGTCCATCTGGTCCGCGCCGTTGAGCAGCACCAGTCCGAGTTCCGGATCGGCGAGAAGATCGCTCAGCTGCACCTGCGCACCTCAGATCCGCTGCCAGCGCGAGGCAGGCACCTGTTTCGGCGGTGCGGAGCTCCGCGATGTTTCGCACCGGGTGACCCGAACGGTGCACCGCGGCTCCCCGCGTTTGGAGAAACATACAACTCCCGCCCGGCCACCGAAAGGCTTTTTCGGGCCTTCCACCGCTAGTCACCGACTGCTCATCGGCTGTGTACTGACTCACACCTTTTCACCGGCCGTGACAAGGAGTACAACCGTGGAATTCCTCCGCCCCGCCTCGTGGCGGGAGGCGCTCGAAGCCAAGGCCGCGCATCCGGATGCGACGCCGATCGCCGGCGGCACCGACGTGATGGTCGAGATCAACTTCGATCACCGCCGCCCCAGCACGCTGCTCGACCTCACCGGTGTCCCGGAGCTGACCGGCTGGTCGGAAGCGGACGGTGAGCTGCGCATCGGTGCGGGCCTGCCCTACGCCAACCTGATCAACGAGCTCGGCGACCGGGTGCCGGGCCTGGCGATCGCCAGCCGCACCGTCGGCTCGCCGCAGATCCGCAACCGCGGCACCCTCGGCGGCAACCTCGGCTCCGCTTCCCCCGCCGGCGACGGCCACCCGCCACTGCTGGCCTCCGACGCGCGCATCGAGGTCGAGTCGGTGCGCGGCAGGCGCTTGATCCCGGCGACGGAGTTCTTCACCGGCGTCAAGCGCAACGCGCTGGCCGAGGACGAGCTGATCGCCGCCGTGCACATCGCCCCGGCGACCGGCCCGCAGCAGTTCTCCAAGGTCGGCACCCGCAACGCGATGGTCATCGCGGTGTGCACCTTCGCGATCGCGCTGCACCCCGACCGCAAGCAGGTCGGCACCGGGATCGGCTCGGCCGCCCCGACGCCGCTGCGCGCGCTCGCGGCCGAGGAGTTCCTGAGCGCCGAGCTCGACTGGGAGCAGCGGCGGCCGTTGGAGGAGTCGGTGGCTCGCCGCTTCGGCGAGCTGGTCGCGCAGGCCGCGTCGCCGATCGACGACGTGCGCGGCACCGCCGACTACCGCCGCCACGCGCTGGCCGTGATGGCCCGCCGGACCCTGTCCTGGGTTTGGCAAGACCACTGTTCCGGGAGGCAGGAATGCGCCTGAAGTTCACCGTCAACGGACAACCGCACGAGGCCGACGACGTGTGGGAGGGCGAGAGCCTGCTGTACGTGCTGCGCGAGCGGCTGGGCCTCCCGGGCTCGAAGAACGCTTGCGAGCAGGGCGAATGCGGTTCCTGCACGGTCTACCTCGACGGCGTGCCCGCCTGTTCGTGCCTGGTCGCCGCCGGGCAGGCCGAGGGCCGCGAGGTGCGCACCGTGGAAGGCCTCGCCGACGGCGACAAGCTGGACGAGGTGCAGGAGGCGTTCGTCGAGGCCGGTGCCGTGCAGTGCGGTTTCTGCACGCCGGGCCTGCTGGTGCAGACGCACGACCTGCTGAACCGGCGGCCGAACCCGTCCGACGCGGAGATCCGCGAGTCGCTGGCCGGGAACCTGTGCCGCTGCACCGGCTACGAGAAGATCATGGACGCCGTCCGGCTCGCCGCCCAGCGGAAAGCGGAGGCGCGGGCATGAACAGCCCTGTGTCAACCCGAGTTCTGCGCAACCGCACCTCAGGGGACCGTGACGCAACCCGACCACAAGAAACCGCGAAACGCGAGATCGGTCCCGGACGCAACCACCACTGTGAATCGCGGAGAGGCGGAATGACATGAGCCGGACGATCATCGAGGGCGGCGCCGTGGTCACCGTCGACGACTCGGGCACCGAGTTCGCCGAGGGCCACGTCGTCGTCGAGGGTGACCGCATCGTGGCGGTCGGCCCCGGTTCCGCGCCGGCCCAGCAGGGCCCGGTGCGGCGCATCGATGCGTCCGGCTGCCTGGTCACTCCCGGCCTGATCAACACCCACCACCACCTGTACCAGTGGGCCACCCGCGGCTACGCGGCGGACGCGACGCTGTTCGGCTGGCTGACCGAGCTGTACCTGGTATGGGCGGGCATAGACGAGGAGATCACGCACGCTGCGGCGTCGGCGGGCCTGGCCCGGATGGCGCTGTCCGGCTGCACCACCGCCGCCGACCACCACTACGTCTTCCCGCGCGGCGGCGGCGACGTGTTCGGCGCCGTGGTCGCCGCGGCCGAGCGGATCGGCGTGCGGCTGCACGCGGTGCGCGGCTCGATGGACCGGGGCCGCTCGCAAGGTGGCCTGCCGCCGGACTCGGTCGTCGAGGAACTCGACGCCGCGCTGGCCGGCACCCAGGAGGCGATCGACCGGTTCCACGACCCGAACCCGGGCGCGCAGGTGCGCGTCGCGGTCGGGCCTTGCTCGCCGTTCTCGGTCAGCACCGAACTGATGCGCCAGGCCGCGGAGTTGGCGCGCCGCAACGGAGTCCGGCTGCACACCCACCTCGCCGAGACCACCGACGAGGAGGAGCAGTGCCGGGCCGAGTTCGGCCGCACCCCGGTCGAATACGCCGACGACCTGGGCTGGCTCGGGCCGGACGTGTGGCTGGCGCACACGATCCACCTGTCCGAGAAGGGCATCGCCCGGCTCGGCGAGACCGGCACCGGCGCGGCGCACTGCCCCAGCTCCAACGGCAGGCTCGGCGCCGGGATCGCGCCGGTGCGGCCGCTGCTGGATGCCGGTGCCCCCGTCGGACTGGGGGTCGACGGGGTCGCCTCCAACGAGGCCGGCGGGCTCGGCGAGGAGATGCACCAGGCGCTGCTGACCGCCCGCGCCCGCTACGGGCCGGAGGCGCTGTCGGTCCGCGACGCGCTGCGGCTCGCCACCCGCGGCGGTGCGCGCTGCCTCGGCCGCGACGACGAGCTGGGTTCGCTGGAGAGCGGCAAGCTCGCCGACATCGCGGTCTGGCGGCTCGGCGGCCTCGACCACGCGGGCATCGCCGACCCGGTCGCCGCCCTGGTGCTCGGCCGGCTGCCGAAGCTGGAGCGGCTGCTGCGCGGCGGCAGCGTCGTGGTCGACGACGGCCGGCTGATGCCGGTGTCGGAAACCGAACTCACCCACGAACTCCACCGGGCGAGCGCCCGGATCCGCACGCTGGAGGCGTCATGAGCGGAAATCCCCATCCCCTCGTTCAGGCGCGGAACACCGGAGGTGTCCGCATGCGCAGCCATGCGCCTGCTCACAGTCCGCAGGAGCTCGACGACGCCATCGGCGGCGGCATCGGCGAATCCCCGCTGCGCCCGGACGGCGCGATCAAGGTGCGCGGCGAGTTCGCCTATTCCTCGGACCTGTGGGCCGAGGACATGCTGTGGGGCGCGACGCTGCGCAGCCCGCACCCGTACGCCCGGATCCGGTCGATCGACATCGGGCCGGCGATGGCGATGGCCGGCGTGCAGACCGTGCTCACCGCCGAGGACGTGCCCGGCGACAACTGCTTCGGCCTGAAGTACGCCGACCAGCCGGTGCTGGCCGCCGATGTGGTGCGCTACAAGGGCGAGGCGGTCGCGCTGGTCGCCGCCGACCACCCGGAGACCGCGCGGCGCGCGCTGGAGCGCATCGTCGTCGACTACGAGGTGCTGGATCCTGTCGTCGACCCGGAGCGTGCCGCGCACGACGACACGCTGCCGAAGCTGCACCCGGACGGCAACGTGGTGCGCCACCAGAAGATCCTCAAGGGCGACCCGAACGCGACAGCCGAGGTCGTGGTGTCCGGCGTGTACACGGTCGGCATGCAGGACCAGGCCTTCCTGGGCCCGGAGTCCGGGCTGGCCATCCCCGCCGAGGACGGCGGCGTCGACCTGTACCTGGCGACCCAGGACCTGCACTCCGACCTCAGGCAGACCGCGCGGGCGCTCGGGCTGCCGCCGGAGAAGGTGCGGATGACCATGTCCGGCGTCGGCGGCGCGTTCGGCGGCCGCGAGGACCTGTCCATCCAGATCCACGTGTGCATGCTGGCGCTGCACCTGGGCAAGCCGGTCAAGATGGTCTACAACCGCGAGGAGTCGTTCTACGGCCACGTGCACCGGCACCCGGCGAAGATGTACTACGAGCACGGCGCGACCCGCGACGGCAAGCTCGTGTACGTCAAGGCGCGGCAGTACTTCGACGGCGGCGCGTACGCCTCGAAGACGCCGGTGGTCGTCGGCAACGGCACCACGCTCGGCGCCGGGCCGTACAAGGTGGAGAACGTCGACATCGAGGGCTGGGGCCTCTACACCAACAACCCGCCGTGCGGCGCGATGCGCGGACTCGGCGCCGTGCAGCCGACTTTCGCGTACGAGTCCCAAATGGACAAACTCGCCACCGCGCTCAACATGGACCCGATCGACCTGCGCATCCGCAACGCCATCGAGCAGGGCGACTCGATCCCGACCGGCCAGGTGCTGGACTACCCGGCGCCGGTCGCCGAGCTGCTGGAGCGGGTGCGCGCGCTGCCGCTGCCGGGCGAGCGCACCGGGCCGCTGGACATCCGGGAACTGCCCGGCGGCGCGTCCAACACCACGCACGGCGAAGGCGTGGTGCGCGGCATCGGCTACGGCGTGACGATCAAGAACATCTGCTACGCCGAAGGCGCCGACGACTTCTCCACCGCGCGGGTGCGGCTGCAGGCCATCGGCGGCGAGCCGGCGGCCATGGTGCACACCGCGGCGGCCGAGGTCGGGCAGGGCCTGGTGACGGTGCAGCAGCAGATCGCGCGGTCCGAGCTCAGCGTCGAGCGGGTGACCATCCACCCGAACGACACCAGCGTCGGCCCGGCCGGATCGAGCTCCGCGTCCCGCCAGACCTACGTCACCGGCGGCGCGGTCAAGGCCGCCTGCGAGGCCGTGCGGGAAGTGCTGTTCCAACGGGTCGCGGAGCGCTACGACACCGACCCGGCGCAGCTCTCGCTGCAGGGCGGCAAGGTCGTCTCGATCGTCGGCGGTGTGCTGGCCGACCTCGTCGAGGTGCTCGGCGACGACGTGATCGAGGAGACCCGCGAGTTCCACCACCGGGAGACCTTCGCGATGGACGGCACCGGCCAGAGCGAGCGGGTGCAGGTGCAGCACGCGTTCTCGGCGCACCGCGCGGTGGTCGACGTGGACCTGGACCTCGGCCTGGTCAAGGTCGTGCAGCTGGCCTGCGCTCAGGACGTCGGCCGGGCGATCAACCCGGACGCCGTGATCGGGCAGATCCAGGGCGGCTCCACGCAGGGCATGGGGCTGGCGGTGATGGAGGAGATCAAGGTCGCCGACGGGCACATCCGCAATCCCTCGTTCACCGACTACCTGATCCCGACGATCCTGGACACGCCGCCGATGGAGATCGACGTGATCGAACGCGGCGACCCGAACGCGCCCTACGGGGTGCGCGGGGTCGGCGAGCCGCCGACGATCTCCACCACACCGGCCGTGGTGGCCGCCATCCGCGCCGCCACCGGCAAAGAACTCCTGCACACCCCGGTAGCCCCCGAACACATCGTGTGACAGGCGAGACCAGCTGGGGCGGCGGCGCCGGGCCGCCGCCCCAGCACCCCCCAACATCCGCGAATCCCTGGAGAGGGTTTCAAAAGTGGTTTGCGCAGCGGTGCGAGCTGAGTCCCACACTGCAAGCGGCTACCGCCGCTTATTGAACAGATCATAGGAGGAAGCAATGTCCGTGGACGTCGCAACGGGCGCCGAGCAGGACTGGATGGCCCGTGCCATCGAACTCGCCACGACCAATGTGAACAGTGGTGGTGGCCCCTTCGGCGCGTTGATCGTCCGGGACGGCGAGATCATCGCGACGGGCACCAACAAGGTGACCGTCGACCTCGACCCGACCGCGCACGCGGAAGTGACCGCGATCCGCAACGCCTGCCGGGCGCTGGGCACCTTCAAGCTGGACGGCTGCGTGCTGGTGACCTCGTGCGAACCGTGCCCGATGTGCCTGGCCTCGGCGCTGTGGGCGCGCGTCGACCGGGTGCTGTTCGCCGCCGACCGGGACGACGCCGCCGACGCGGGCTTCGACGACCGCGCCTTCTACGACGCGTTCAAGGATCCGGAGACGAAATGCCCGACGCCCGTGGTCCAGGTGGAGATGGCCGACCGCAACGCCGCCTTCGACGCTTGGCGCGGCAAGGCCGACCGCGTCGACTACTGACCCGTGTGCACTTTGTGTCGCTATAGCAGCAAGAAGTACGCACGGGGCCTGAGCTGCGCTGATCCGGCAGCCGAAGTTCCGTGCCGCGCAAGAAGATCCCGACAGTAACCGCCCTGAGAAGAGGCAACGGCCGCGACGACCGGGTCGCCCGATGCCTGTGGACGGGCCGCACCGACAGTTCCCCGCTGTTGCGCCGGAACTGGGCCCGCCCGCCGTCCCCGATAACCATTGCGGGACAGCGAAGACCAATCGATCAAACGCCCCACACCGATTTCGGCGGATTCCCGCCGGGCCCTCCCCTGCCCGGAAACGCCGGAAAGAAGTCCGGGCGGCACCGAATCCAGGTGCCGCGCGGGGGCGCCCACCGGCATGGGAGGACTCATGACCCAGCAAGTGCAACCGGAAAGATCCGCCGACTCCGGCGTCTCCGGCTTAGACCGCTTCTTCCGCATCACCACCCGCGGTTCCACCATCTCCCGCGAGCTGCGCGGCGGCCTGACCACCTTCGTCGCGATGGCCTACATCGTGATGCTCAACCCGCTGATCCTCGGCTCGTCCGCGGACGCGACCGGCGCAATGCTCACGCCCGAGCAGCTGACGACGGCCACCGCGGCCACCGCGGGCGTGATGACCATCGTGATGGGCTTGGTCGGCAACGCGCCGCTGGCCCTGGCCTCCGGGCTCGGCGTCAACGCCGTCGTCGCCTTCACCATCGCGCCCTCCATGACCTGGGCGCAGGCCTTCGGGCTGGTGGTGCTCGAGGGCATCGTGATCGTCGTCCTGGCCGTCAGCGGCGTCCGGGAGAAGATCATCAACTCCATCCCGGCCCCGCTGAAGACCGCGCTCACCGTCGGCATCGGCCTCTACATCGCGTTGATCGGCCTGGTCAGCGCCGGATTCGTGACCCGCAAGCCGGACGCGGCCAGCACCACGGTGCCGGTCCAGATGGGCCAGGGCACCGAGGGGCACCTGATCGGCGTGCCGATCGCGATCTTCTGCGTGAGCCTGCTGATCATGCTGGTGCTGCTGGCGCGGCGGGTGCCCGGCGCGATCCTCATCGGCATCGCGGTCAGCACGGTGCTGGCGATCGCGGCGAACGCGGCCTTCGGCATCGACCCGAAGCAGTGGGGCACGATCGTGCCCGAACTGCCCGACCACGTCGTCGGCAGCCCCGACTTCAGCCTGTTCGGCGACGTCGACCTCTTCGGCGGGTTCGCCGCGGCCGGCGGCATCGCGGCCACCGTCTTCCTGTTCACCCTCGTGCTGTCCGGGTTCTTCGACGCGATGGGCACCATCACCAGCGTCTCCTCGGAGGCCGGGCTGGTGAAGGACGGCAAGGTCGAGGGCATGGGCCGGATCCTGGCCGTGGACGGCATCGCCGCCGCGGCGGGCGGGCTGACCGGATCGTCGCCGAACACGGTGTTCCTGGAGTCGGCCACGGGCGTCGCCGAAGGCGCGCGCACCGGCCTGGCCAGCGTGGTGACCGGCCTGCTGTTCTGCGGGGCGCTGCTGTTCACGCCGCTGGCCGCGGTGGTGCCCGCGCAGGCCGCCGCGCCCGCGCTGGTGATCGTCGGCGCGCTGATGATGGCCCAGGTCCGCCACGTCCCCTGGGACGACCCGGACTACGTGATCCCGGCGTTCCTGACCATCGCGGTGATCCCGTTCACCTACATGATCACCAACGGCATCGGCGCGGGCCTGGTCGCGTTCGCGGTCATCAAGATCGCCCGCGGCAAGGCGCGCGAGATCGGCTGGCTCGTCGGCGTCCTGGCGATCGTCTTCGCCCTCTACTTCGGCGTGGAGGGCATCGAAGCCCTGGTCGAGTAGCTGCCACCCGACCAGGAAACAGGTGGAGGGAGCCTTTCGCGAAAGGCTCCCTCCACCGCTCTCATCGGGATGGGTACGGTGCGGGCGTGGGAGTTGCGGGAGTCGTGTTGGCCGCCGGCGCCGGTCGCCGCTTCGGAATGCCGAAGGCGCTGGTGGAGTACCGCGGAACGCTGCTGGTCGACCGGGCCGTGCGAGTCCTCGCCGCGGGCGGCTGCGCGCCGGTCGTCGTCGTCCTCGGCGCCGCCGCGGACCAGGTCCGCGAGCGAGCCGCGCTGACCGGCGCGACGGTCGTGTTCAACCCGGACTGGGCCACCGGCATGGGCTCGTCGCTGCGCACCGCGCTCGACGCGCTCGCCCCGACCGATGCCGACGCCGCCCTCGTGCTGCCGGTCGACATGCCTGGCATCAGCCCGGAAGCCGTGCGGCGCGTCTCGGCACTCGCGAGCCCGAGCGCCCTGGCCGCCGCCGCGCACGACGGCGCGCGCACCCACCCCGTGCTGTTCGGCCGCGACCACTGGGCCGGAGCCCGTGCCGCCGCCACCGGCGACGCCGGCGCCCGCGGCTACCTCAAGGGCCGCGAAGTCGCGCTGGTGTCCTGCGACGACGTGTCGGAAGGCTTCGACATCGACCGTCCTGAAGACCTCGGCCGGGGCAACCCGTAAAGTCGACGGCCACGCGCGACCGGCCTGCAAGCGGCTGCCCAGCGCCGACCGACACCGATCGACGCAGCCCTCGCCGGTCCGCGACGTCAGACGAACGCCCGAGCACGCCGGAGGCGGAGGCATTCATGGCAAGCGGACACATCACCGCCGACTACGTGCCGGACGGCGACGACTGGCTGGTCACCGTCACGGCCGGCACCGGCCGCCGCACGGCCCGCGCACCGGGCCTGATCGCGGCCCGAGATCAGGCCGACCAGTTCATCGAGCAGCTCGCGCCCAGCAGAGCGGGTCGCGTCGTGATCCACCTGCTCGACGGCGACGGCTTCGCCTTCACCAGCGCATACCTGCAGGCCAGGCATGGCCTGTCCGACGAGGCGACCCGCAGCGCCGTGGCCGCCGCGACGGGCCACGCGCGCGGTGCCCGATGACCGCGCACGACTTCCCGATTGCGTGCACAGTGGACGAAAGCGGCGCGGACCTTAGGATGTCCGGTGTGAAGGCGGCGAGCAGTGCACGCGAGGAGGAAGCAGCGTTGGCCAGCGTCGAAACGAACCGGTCGGCCAGCGGCCGGGGGCGCCCGCGCGACGCCACCCGCGACGCCGCGCTACGCCAAGCCGCGATGGAGGTGCTGGCCGACGTCGGCTACCGGGCGTTGACCATGGACGCCGTCGCCGCGCACGCGCGGGCCGGCAAGGCCACCATCTACCGCCGCTGGGACTCCAAGCTCGACCTGGTCATCGACACCTGCACCCAGCTGGTGCGGCGCAGCATCCCGGAACCCGACCAGGGCACCACCGAGGCCGACCTCGGCGAGTTCCTCCGCAACTTCGCGTCGTTCCTGACCGGCCCGGTCGGCAAGGCGGCGCAGGCGTTGGTCGGCGAGCTCCCGCACGAGCCCGAACTGGCCGCGGCGTTCCGCGAGTCCTTCCTGCTGCCGCAGCGCGACATGCTGCGCCGCATCATCGAGCGCGGCGTGCAGCGCGGCGAGATCCGCGCCGACTCGCCGATCGACACGGTCGTCGAACTCGCCGGCGCCGGCCTGATCTACCGCCTGATGCTCACCGATGAGCCGCTCGACACCGGTTTCGTCGACCGGCTCCTGCACGAAGCCCTGCTACCGCTGCTCCACAGCTCCGCGCCGCGGCGGTGATCCTCGGTTCACGTGAGCCCGAGCGCGAAAGCCACGCGCTAGGGTGGGTTCACGCGGTGAATGGAGGTCTGCGTGGCGCGGGGATCGGTGACGGAGCTCAATCGCTGGCCGGTGAAGTCGCTGCGCGGTGAGCGCGTCGAGGCGGCCCGATTCGACGACCGCGGCATGGCCGGTGATCGCGCCTACGCGCTGCTCGACGAGCGCGACAAGCGGTCCGGCAAGGTGCTGACGGTCCGGCAGAACGCGGTCATGCTCAGCTGGTCGGCGAGCTACGGCGACACCGCCGACCCGACCGAACCGCCGACCCTGCGCGGTCCCGACGGCGCGGACTGGTCCTGGACGGATCCAAAGCTCTCCGACGCTCTCGCCGGCTCGCTGAACATCCCGCTCAGCCTGCGCGCCGCCGACGGGCAGCAGGACCGCGGGCCCACCGTGCTCGTGACCTTCGAAGCCTCCCGCGCGGGACTCTCCGACGAACTGGGCGCCGACGTCGATCTCCGCCGGTTCCGCACGAACATCCACGTGACCGCCGACCTGCCGGCCTTCGCCGAGGAAACCTGGGAGCCCGGCACGGCGCTCGCAGTGGGCGACGTGGTGCTGGCGGTCACCGGGGATCACGCCGGGCCGTGCATCCGCTGCGCGGTTCCCAGCTGGGACCCCGACGGCCGCGAACGCTGGCGGGAGCTGCAAACCCACCTGATCGACCGCCACGACAACAAGTTCGGCGTGATCATGCGCGTCACCGAACCCGGCGAAGTCCACCTAGGCGACGCGGTACGACAAAAGCCGTGAGTCTTTTGGGCTGCCATGGCAGCCCAAAAGACTCACGGGTCTCAGCGGAACAGCTTGCGCACAACCGCAACGGTGACGAGAGCACCGACGCCGATCAGCACGTAGCGCACCCTCGGATCGCTGAGCTTCTCCTGCAGGCTGGACTTGCCGTACTCGACGAAGCGCTTCGGGTTCGCCTTGACGCTCAGTTGGTCCAGCGTGCTGGCCAGCGCTTCACGCGCCTGCTCGATGTCGCGCTCGATGGCGTCTGGATCACGGGCCACGTGTCCTCCTCACGTTCACCTGGCTGCTTGACACCGTAGAGCACCGCCGAACCGGCCACGCACCAGCGGTTCGCGTGTCGCGCCCGCAGCCCCGGTCGGGAACGCCCATCCCGCCAAGATCACCCCCGGGCCGAGCGGATGGCGACCACGTTGCGGACGTCCGCGGTGCGAGCGTCGCAAAACCGCCTCACCCGGCGGTCGCAGGTCAGGCAGGGTGTTCTACCGGGGTTCCGGCACGCCGTTGATGAGCTCTCGCCCGAACGACTCCAGCACCTCCGTCGAAGCCCGGACAGCGTCGAAACCCCGGTCGGTCATCTCCTTCTCGTAATCGCCGACGGCCGTCACCAGCGGTGTCCCCTGGTTCCGCGCCGAGAGCAGGCACCGGGTCAACGTGCCTGCGTCTGCCAGCGCGGTGTTGGCGCCGGACCCCTTGGCCGGTGGCATGGCGTGAATCGCGTCGCCGAGCAGGGTCACGTTGCTCGGCCGCCACGCGGCGAGCGGAACCGATGTGGCCATGCGGAGGAAAAAGGTGTGCTCCGGCCATCCTTGTTCGACGATCGCGCGCAGGCCGGGATGCGAGCGCCTGGTCAGCTCGACCGCGCGCTGGTGCAACGTTGCCGGATCCGTGGCGGACAGCGTGGCGTCGCCGTCCGGCAGCTGGGCGGCGGCGATGGTGATCGCCCACATCAGGAAGTCCGCCCGGTCGGTCAGGCGCAACCCCGGCCACAGCCGGTCGGCGCTCTCCTGCGGATCGTTCGCGAACCGCAGGTACCCGATCGCCATCGCCGGATCGCTGCCCGTGACCGCAGCGAACGAGCCGCCGAGCCCGGGTGGCAGCGTCGCGCTGCTCTCCGATGTGATCGGAGACTTCCCGCCGATCCACCGAACGCCGGTGTCTCGCGGTTCGGCATCGGGCAGGTACTGGCGGCGCACGGCCGAGCCGATGCCGTCCGCGCCGACCAGCAGGTCGCCGGTGTCGCTGCCGCCGTCGCGGAAATGCACCCGCACCCGGTCACCGCTTTCGAACCGATCGACCGCCCTGCCGAAGTGGACGACCTCGTCCATGCCAGCGAGGAGGATCTCGCGCAGCGTCAGCCTGCTGACGGCCGAACCGGGGTTGATGATCGCCGGTGCGGCCGGTCCCGGTATCGGCACCTCGCGCAGCCGGTGCTCGGCGGCGGACAGCACCTGGAACCGCTCGTTCGGCTGCCCACGCGTGTCCAGGTAGAGCCGGTACAGCGGCGCCGGAAGGCACGTGCGCAGCGCGTCATCACCGCGGTGGTCGATGTGGATGCGATGCCCCTGCGTCCGGGAACGGGGCGACGCGTCCTTCTCGAACACGGCGACGTCGATTCCCGCTTGCCGCAATCCTTGTGCCAGGCACAGTCCGCCCAGGCCGGCTCCCGCGACGAGTACTCGCATGACGTCCACTCCTGTCGTCGAATTGTTCTGTCGTTCAGGCCTTGCCAGGCAGGTCGTCAGCGCACGTCCCGATGGCGGCCGTGCAACCGGTCCAGCACGCCCGGCAAGAGTTGCCAGGACTCGCGGCCGGCCCGTTCGGCCCGCCATGCGACGACCCCATCCGGCCGGACCAGCACCAACCCGTTAGCCGAGATTCCGTACCGGCGAAGAGATTCGCCCGGCAGCTCCCGGATTTCGATGGGGCGGCCACCGACGCTCGGCGGGGTGGGAGGCAGCGATGGCACGGCGCTCGGCCCGGCCAGCATGACGAACCCGTGGCCGAACAGGTCCAATGTGGACTCGCCGGTGGCGAGTCGCACGTGCGCGGCACGGGTGCCCGGCCGGCCGGTTGGCGCCAGCGGATCCTCGAACAGCGCGCTGCCGTCGGATTCGGCGAGCACGGCCGTCGAGTGGTACCGGAATCCCAACTCGCGGGTCAGCCGGTCGGGAACCTCGGAGTCGGCCGGTGCCGACATCAGCGACATCGCGTCGTCGATCGACGCTTCAGCGCGCGGCCGCCGCTCCGCGTCGTAGCTGTCCAGCAGGCCGAGGCCGGCCGCGCCCCGCAGGATCGCGGCGATCTTCCAGGAGACATTGTGCGCTTCTTGGATGTGCGTGTTGCCATTCATGCCCGGCATCGGTGGCGCGGCACAAGCGGCGTCGCCGAGCAAGGCCAACCGGCCGTCGTTGAACCGATCGGCGGTGCGCGCGGTGATGTCGAACGAAGTGCGGCCACTGATCGTGACGTCCACATCGGATCGTCCGATCGCGGCGTGAACCAGCTCGACGCAGCGCTCGTCGGTCAGATCGGCAAGCCGTTCCGGCTCGTGGGAGAGGACGAGCGCCCAGCGATGCCGCCCTGGCTCCGGCAACACCATGCCGCCCACCGCGCGGACCAGGTAGCCGCCCGCTGACGGCGACACCGCGTCGAGGTCGGCGCGAAACGCGATGCTCGTCCGGTGGCCGAGCACGCCGGGGCCGTGCGCCCCGACGCCGGTGTTGGCGCTGGACTCGTCCGGCGATCCATTCGCGAGCAGCAGGAAGTCGCTTCGCACGGCGCGTTCGGCGCCCGCCGAATCGCGCAGCACCGCGGTGATCCCTTCGGCGTCTTTGGAGTGCCGGACGAAGGTCGTGCTCATCCGGATCTCGGCACCGAGCTTTTCGGCGGCCGAACGCAGCACGCCGGACAACTCACCGTCGTTGCAGTAGCACGGCCGAATCGGGCTGACCGATTCCGGCACGGTCGGCCACGGCGGCGACAGCACGGACAGC
Source organism: Saccharopolyspora sp. NPDC050389 (assembly GCF_040655595.1). Classification (NCBI taxonomy): domain Bacteria; kingdom Bacillati; phylum Actinomycetota; class Actinomycetes; order Pseudonocardiales; family Pseudonocardiaceae; genus Saccharopolyspora; species Saccharopolyspora sp. NPDC050389. The sequence continues at coordinate 199,429 of NZ_JBFAKG010000003.1, read as the reverse complement.
ACCGGACCGGCAAGGGTTTCCACCGCGACCATGGCGCGGGGCGCCGACTCGTCCTGCGCGATGGCGAGCACCGGCCCGGCCAATCCGGCGCCGTGCAACGCCTCCATGGTGCGGGTGGTGAGCCGGTGGTTTCGAGGCCCGGGCGGCCGCCTGGGTAGCGGGTCGATCACGAGGGCGGGTACGCCGTGCCGCCCGAGGAACGCGGCCGCGGACAGTCCCGCGACGGTGGCGCCCACGATGAGCACCGGGATGTCGGCGTGCGCCCGCTTCACCTGGCTCCCCCGCCGCCGGCCGCAGCCAGGATTCGTTCGTTTCGCACGCGTTCAGGCCGGATGCCGTAGGCGATCACCCGACCCATGAGCTTGCCGATCAACCCGGCGCCGGCCCCGGCGCCATCTTCGGCGCTGCCGGTCCCGGCCGTCGCGCCGTTGAGGTCGACCCGCAGCGCGGCGCGTTGCAGCAGCTGCATCGTGGCCGTCGGCATCGTTCTGCGCCGCTGGACCGCCGCAAGGGACGACCGGGGCACCGGGATCCCCGCGCGTTGGCAGCGGAGCAACGGCTCGACGAGGGTGTTGGCCGCGGCGACAGCGTCCTGCACGGCGAGGTTCACCCCAACACCGCCGACGGGCGACATGCAGTGCGCGGCATCGCCGATGATCAGCATGCCCGGCACGTGCCAACGGCGCAGCCGGTCTACCCGCACGTCGAGGAAGCCGAGCGCGTCGATGGACTCGATCTCACCGACCCGGTCGGCGACGAACGGGGCGAGCCGCGCGACCTTGTTCCGGAACGCCTCGATACCCGCCGCGCGCAACGCCCGGATGCCGTCGCCCTTCGGGATCTCCACGAACGACTGCCAATAGGAACCGCGGTCGATCAGTCCGAGGATGTCACCGCCGTCGAGCCGGAGGGTGATGCCCTCCGGCGGATCGTCGTCGCGCCGGGAGAGGCGGAACAGCACGACGTCGATGGGAACGCCCATGGCACGCGGACGCAGACCGACCGCGACGCGGGTGGTCGACCGCCGCCCATCGGCGCCGATCACCAGGTCGGCCCGGATCTCGTGCTCCTCGTCTCCTTCGCGGTAGCGGATGCCGCACACCCGGCCGTCCACCCGCACGACGTCGCGGAATGACGCGTTCATCAGCAGCCGGAAGTTGGGGTACCGCGCCGCTTCACCGGTGATGAAGTCGAGGAAGTCCCACTGGCCGATCATCGTGATGTGCGGGAACTTGACGTTCAGCCGCCGAAAGTCGGCCAGTTCCCGGCGCTTGCCGGCCCGGATCATGCCCATCGAGCCGATCTTGCGATGCGGCCGGGCGTGCAGTTTCTCGGCCAGCGCCAACTGATCCAGCACGTCGAGCGTCGCCGGGTGGACGGTGTCACCGCGGAAGTCGCGCAGGAAGTCGCCATGCCGCTCCAGCAGGGTCACCTCGACCCCGGCGCGGGCCAGCAACAGCGCCAGCACGGCGCCGGCCGGGCCGCCTCCGACGACGCACGCGGTGGTGGAACGACTCTTGGTCTCCAACATTCGCGCCCCTTTTCTTCAACACTGATGAAGAAAACGTAGCAGGGCGCCGCCGAATACTTCAACAGTCGTTGGAGAAAAATCCGGCACGACTAAGCTGAGTCGTGATGAGCATCGTGGACGGCCCCGATCCCGGGGCGAGGCCGAACCGCCAGGGTCGATGGCGGACCGGGCAGGAGAGCAAGCGCAGGATCCTGGCCGCCGCCAGGGCGAGCTTCGCCGCCAACGGCTACCAGCGCGCGACCGTCCGGTCCATCGCCGCGGACGCCGACGTGGACCCCTCGATGATCCACTACTTCTTCGGGCGCAAGGACCAGCTTTTCGCCGCGACCATGACCATGGCCGACAGCCCGCGCGATCCGATCGCCGAGCTGCTCGCCGAGGGGCTGGACGGGCTAGGCGCCCGGCTGGTCCGGCGGTTCCTCGAAGTGTGGGACGCGACGGAGCGCGTCGAACCACTGCTGATCACGGCGCGTTCCGCGGACGGCGCCGACACCTCGGCCGCCATGCTGCGGGAATACATCGACCAGGAGTTCACCGCGCAGCTGGTCGCGGCGCTGGACGCGCCGGATGCGGCGCTGCGGGGCGACCTGGTGGGCGCCCAGCTGCTCGGGCTGGCGTTGGCCAGGTACTCGATACGGCAGGAACCGCTGGCCTCCGCCGACCACGACACGCTGGTCGCCTGGCTGGGCGAAATCGTTCAGCGCCTGCTCACCGGCCCATCACCGGGCGGCGCGGCGCAGTGATCACCGTGCGGCGCGTCTCCAGAGCGGCGGCTCAACCGAGTTCGCCCGCGGCGTCCGAATTGCGGATCCGCAGGGCCAGGCCGTCGAGCAGCGAGCGCAGGCCCAGCTCGAACAGGTCGTCCAGGATCAGGTCATAGCCCTCGGTGGACAGCGTGGTGAACACCTTGGCGAATGTCGGGTAGCGACCCGTGCCGATGATCGCCTCCATGCTCGGCATCTGATTGTCCATCCACTCGTCCTCGGACAACCCGGACGCGCCGAGCGCCTGCTGTTCGCGTTCCAGGTGGACCGCGATGCCGTGCACGTGGCTGAACAGCAGCACGTGCAGGTCGCACATGGCGGCCGCGCCGAGGCTGAGGCCGTCCAGTGCGGCGAGCACCCACTCCGCGTGCACCATCAGGTTGGGCAGCGGCAGCGGCCGGGTGATCGGGGCCAGCTGGGCCAGCCACGGATGCCGCCGGTGCAGCGCCCACAGGGTGCGCGCGCCGAGCTCCAGGCGAGCGCGCCAGCCGGCCGGCGGTTGGGCCGGGTAGCCGCGCTCGCCGAACGCGGCGTCCGCCATCAGCATGACCAGCTGCTCCTTGCCGGCCACGTGGCGATACGGCGACATCGGCGCGACCCCGAGCCGGGCCGCGACGCCGCGCATCGACAGAACGGACAGTCCCTCGTTGTCGGCGATCTCGATGGCGGCTCGCACGATCCGGCCGCGGGCGAGGTCCTCTGGTCGGCTGCGCGGCACGGGCCGGCGGGCGGGCTTGGTCGCCGCCGGGCGATCGGAGGAGCCCTCGACCACGTTGCCCGAGCGGGGCTCAGCACGGATCAGCCCCTCCCGACTCAAGGTGTCCAGCGCCTTGGCCGCGGTGGCCGCCGCAACGCCCCACTCGGCGGCGATCCTGCGGGTGGAGGGCACCTTGGCCCCGGGGACCAGCTCGCCTTCCGCGATCCTGCGCCGGAGCTCGGCGGCGATGGTCAGGTACCGCGGTTCCGTCGGCATGCACACCTCTCATCTGTGCTAGTACAGATATCCGACTGTACTACGCCAGTTTTGGCGCTTCTGCGGAATAACTGACACCTTCTGCAACGCAATCGCGAACGCGTACATCGTCTCAGCAGTGGAGCAGCCATGCGGAACGTCCTGATCTCCGGAGCCAGCATCGCCGGCCCGGCCCTGGCCTACTGGCTGCAGCGCAAGGGCTTCTCGGTGACGGTGGTGGAGCGAAACCCCGGCCCGCGCAAGGGCGGCCAGGCGATCGACGTCCGCGGCTGTTCCGGTCCGAGGAGCACACGATCAGCAGCGGCCGACTGGACAACGAGGACGTTGAACTGCTGCGCGAGGACCTCACCGCGATGCTGCACGAGGCAACGAAAGACAAGGTCGAGTACGTCTTCGGCGACTCGATCACCGCCCTGCGGCAGGACGAGCGCGGCGTCCAGGTCGAGTTCGAGCGCGGCGGCTTCCGCACCTTCGACGTCGTCATCGGCGCGGACGGCCTGCACTCCGCCGTGCGCCGGCTCGCCTTCGGGCCGGAGCAGCAGTTCAGCTCGCATCTCGGCCAGTACCTGGCGATCTTCCCGATGGCCAACTTCCTGGGCCTGGACAACTGGCAGGTGTGGTTCCGGGACGAGGCTTCGGGTGCCGGTGGCGGCGTCTATCCGGTGCGCGACAACACCGAGCTGCGGGTCACCCTCGGCTTCATGTCCGAGCCGGTGACCTACGACTACCGGGACACCGAACAGCAGAAGCGGCTCATGGCCGAACGGCTGGCCGGCCTCGGCTGGGAGGTCCCGAAGCTGCTGTCGGGGATGGCGGAGGCGCCGGACTTCTACTTCGACGCGATGTCCCAGATCCACATGGACCGGTGGACGACCGGCCGGGTAGCGCTGGTCGGCGACGCCGGCCACTGCGCCTCGGTGCTGTCCGGGCAGGGCACCAGCCTGGCCCTGGTCGGCGCATACGTGCTCGCCGAGGAGCTGGGCCGGACCGGCATCGACCACACCGCCGCCTTCGCCGCCTACGAGCGGCGGGTGCGCCCGTTCGTCGCGCTCAACCAGGCCCTGGCGACCGAGAACCCCGACGGCCCCGCGCCCGAGGAGTCGCTGAACCGCGCCAAGAACGGCATCTCGCTGGACGCCGACGCGTGAGCACACCTCCTCGGCGCCGGAGCCCTGGTCGGGAACGCCCCGCCCGCCAAGATCACCCAACGCGATAGGCTGTGCCGAGCGGGGCCGTAGCCCAATTGGCAGAGGCACTAGGTTTAGGTCCTAGCCAGTGAGGGTTCGAGTCCCTCCGGCCCCACGATCCGGCGGCGCGCGAACTCAGCGAGGTCAAGCGTCCGTCGGCTCATTGCCCGACGGACGACCTGGCGCGCCGCTGCTCGCAGAGGGTGTCGCGGCGCTACGCCCGTCGGGACGAATGCCGCAGCGAGCACCGCGGCGGCAATGGTTCAACAATCAGACGCACGGCCCAGCACTGGCGCACGTCTGGAACAGAAACCTTTCCGTCCACTATGGCCAGTGCTTCGCGACGCATCAGGAGTGGCCACCGGGCTTGGATGTCTTTTCGCGGTCGCCCCAGCCGATGATCACTTCGAGGCCGCGGAGGAATGTCTCGGTCTCGTCCGGACCCAACTCTTGTTCCAGGCGCTCCCGAAGCAAAGCGACCCTCTTCTGGGCCACCTCTCGCTCTTCTCTCCCCCGGCCGGTCAGGTGGACCAGGCGGCCGCGGCCGTCGGCGGGATCGGGTTCGGTGCGGACGTAGCCGGTGCGCTCCAGTCCGGCGATCTGGCGGCTGATCGCCTGCTTCGAGACGCCGGTCATGCGGGCCAGCTGGCCGACCGACCGGGGCTCCTCGCCCAGGTTGCGCAGGACGTTGACACCTTGCGCCGGCGAGTGGTCGCTGAAGCCGTCCTCGCGCAGGCCCTCGGCTACCAGGCCGTACACGACCGCGAACGCCCGGGAGAGGGCTCCGGCCAACGACAACTCGGAGGACGACACGAGCCGAGTGTAGTCAACTCGTTGACAAAATCGGGAGCCGTCGACCAGCATTGCCAATCGTCAACCTGTTGACTACTACCGACCGGGAAGCGAGCGCGACGCATGGAGCTCCGGGTGCTCACCATCAACGTCCAGAACATCCAGGGCGACCCGCGACGAACCGAGCAGATCAACCGCGAGCTGCGACGCCTCGACCCGGACCTCGTCGCGTTCCAGGAGGTCGTGCAGACGCCCGAGCGCAAGCAACTCGACGAGCTCCTCGCCGGTACGGGCCTGCACGGCACCCACCAGAGCGATGTCATGTCGTACGAACCGCCGTGGATCGACCGCTACGGCGGGAGCGCCGTCGCCACCCGCTGGCCGCACGCCGTGCGCGAGGTCCTCGACATGCGGCTGGCCGGGGCGGCCGACGTGCCGTGGTGCACCTTGGCCGTCACGGTGCCCACTCCCGCGGAGGGAGAGCTCCTCTTCATCGGCACCACCGCCGCATGGCGTCTCGACGCCGAGCAGGTCCGCGAACAGCAGGCGATCGCCCTCACCGATCTCGACGCCCGGCACCGCTGCGCCCTCCCGACGATCATCGCCGGCGACTTCAACGCCGCGCCCGAAGCCGCCAGCATCCGCTACCTCAGCGGCCTGCAGTCACTCGGCGGACGAAGCGTCCACTACCACGACGCCTGGGCCGTCGCCGGCACCTCGCCAGGGCACACGTGGACGGTCGACAACCCGAACGCTCGCGCCGTCATCGATCTGGCCGTGCGCCAGCCCCACCACCGCCGGCGGATCGACTACGTGTTCATCGGCTCGTGGCATCAGCATCCGAACGCCCACTGCCACGTGCGCTCCGTCGAGCTCGCCTTCGACGAGCCCGTTGAGGAGGTTTGGGCGAGCGATCACTACGGCGTCGTCGCCGACCTCGAGATCGGCGCCGACTGAACGTCCCGGATTCAGCGGAGCTTCCGGAAGAACGTTCGGACGTCTTCGACCAGGGCTTCCGGCGCTTCCATCGCGAGGAAGTGCCCGCCCTTCCCCAGTTCCGTCCAGTGCACGATGTTGTGATCGCGCTCCGCCCAGCGCCGGATCGTCACGTCGTGGTTCGAGACCAGCACACCCGTCGGCACCGTTCCCCTGCCTGCCGGCTCCGCGCTCCAGTCGGCGGCCGAGATTTCCTCGTAGTAGACCTGCGCCGCCGATGCCGCCGTTCCCGTCAGCCAGTACAGCGAGACGTCGGTGAGCATCCGGTCGCGGTCGATGCCGTCCTCCGGCAGTCCTTCCGGCGGGTCGGTGAGCTCCTTGAACTTCTCCACGATCCAGGCCAACTGGCCGACCGGCGAATCGTGCAGGCCGTAACCGACCGTCTGCGGCCGCTTGGAATTGCACTGCAGGTAGCCGTCGTTGAAGTCCTGCATCGCCTGCCAGCGCCGCTGCTCCAGCTCGGTCAGTCCGTCCATCTCGCCCTCGATGCCGGCCGGCAACGCGAGCAGGGCGTTGAGGTGGACACCGACGACGCGCTCCGGGTCCTGCTTGCCCATCTCGGGGCCGACCCACGCGCCCGTGTCGTAGCCCTGCACGCCGTAGCCGCCGTACCCGAGCCGGGACATCAGCCGCACCAGCAGCCCGGCCATCCTCGCCGCGCTCATCCCGGGCCCGGCCAGCGGCGTGGAGAACCCGAATCCGGGCAGCGACGGGATCACCAGGTGGAAGGCGTCGGCCGGATTCCCGCCGTGCGAACGGGGATCCGACAGCGGCGCGATGACGTCGAGGAAGTCCACGACACCGCCCGGCCAGCCATGCAGCAGGACCAGCGGCGTGGCGTCCGGTTCCGGCGAGCGCACGTGCAGGAAGTGGATGTTCTGCCCGTCGATGGTGGTGACGAACTGCGGGTGCGCGTTGATTTCCGCCTCGTGGGCGCGCCAGTCGTACTCGGTGCGCCAGTGCTCGACGAGTTCTTCGAGGTAGCCGACCGGAACACCGCGGCTCCAGCCGACTCCGGGCAGCTCGTCCGGCCACCGGGTGTTGGCCAGCCTCGCCCGCAGATCGTCGAGCTGCTCCTGCGGGATGTCGATGCGGAAGGGGCGCACGTCGTGCTGTTCGTTCGTCATGCTCCGGACGCTACGAGCGCCTTAGGACACATCCGGCCCTAAGGCGCATCCGGCCGCGAGGCGTCATTGACGAACTTCGATGATCCGCGCCCGGAAACTTGCGGGATTCGTCGAAGCGGCCGAGACGGCCGCGCACCTAGCGTTTCCGTTGGCACACATCGGTTTCAGGAGGGTGAATGAACGCAACGCGGACCGGAATGAGCACAGTGGACGCCGTCGTCATCGGCGGCGGAGTTTCCGGCCTGGTCGTGGCACGGCGGCTCGTCGCGGCAGGAGCGGAGGTCGCCGTTCTCGAAGCGCGCCCGCAGGTGGGTGGCCGCACGCTCCTGACGCGCGCGGCAGAGGTGACCGTCGATCAGGGCGGGCAATGGTTGGGGACGAACATGGGCCCGCTGCGGGAACTCCTGGCCGAACTCGGCATCGGCACGAATTCCAACCCGTCGCTGCGTGATCCCGGCGCGGGCAACATCTGGCACCGCGACGGCAGCCGGAACACCTACGAGGGAGACCTGCCGCCGCTCTCGGAGAACGCGACGATCGAACTGCTGACTGCCATCGGTGCGCTCCAAGACGTCGCGGCCGACGTAGAAGTCGGCAACCCGTGGGACTCGGCACGGGCCGTGGAGCTCGATTCGACCACGCTGGAGCACTGGCTGAGCGAGCACGTCGCCGACGAGGACGTTCGCTACCTGCTGACGCAGACCTTCACCTTGAACCTGGGTGCGCCGCCCGCGCAGATGTCGCTGCTGTACGCCGCGTGGTTCCTCAACGGCGTGGGCGGGTTCGAGGCGATGGCGTCGTCCGAAGCCGAGCGCATCAGCGGCGGTGCGGGCTCGATAGCGCATGCGCTCGCCGCCGGACTCGGTGACCGCGTCCGGTGCGATTGGCCGGTGCGGACCATCGAGCACTCCGGCGACGGGGTGCGGGTGATCGGCCTGAACGGCGACGAGATCACGGCCGCGCGTGTCGTGGTGGCGATGAGCCCGGCCGACGCTCGGCACATCGAGTTCCGCCCGCACCTGCCGACCTCTCGCCAGCTGTTGCAGCGCAACTGGCAGCAGTTCGCCGCCGTGAAGTTCCACGCGATCTACGACCGTCCATTTTGGCGCGACGAAGGGCTCAGCGGCGCGGTGCTCTCCGACCTGCCACCGGCCCCGATCGTGCTCGACGATTCGCCCGATGACGGTTCCGCCGGGGTGCTGGTCGGCCTGCTCGGCGTGCACGGACCCCGGTTGCTCGGCGGCAACGAGCCCGAACTGCTCGACGACCCGCAGCGCCTGCGCGCGGCCGTGCTCAACGCGCTGACCGCCTACTTCGGCGAGCGTGCCGGGGAGCCGATCGAGTTCCTCACCCGAAACTGGGCCGTGGAGCCGTACATCTCCGGTGCCATCGCGACAACACCACCCGGGTTGCTGTCCGCTCACGGCGCGGCACTGCGCCCCGCGGTCGGGCCGATCCATTGGGCAGGCAGCGAAACCGCGACGCGCTGGGCGGGTTGGATTTCCGGGGCGATCGAGGCGGGGGAACGCGCGGCCGGGGAAGTAGCGGCCGCGCTGAGTCGCTAGAACGGCGCTACCGGTCGAACATGCCGAGGACACGGCCCCAACGCAGGGCCGTCTCGAGTTCGGCCGCGCGGATGCTCACCGGGCGGCCGAGCTGTTCCTCGCAGGTGTTCAGCCGGTAGGCGACCGTCCGGTCGCTGATGCCGAGCCGAATCGCGGCCGAGGACGCGTTGTGCGCGCTTCGCAGGTAGGCGTAGATGGTCGCCCGCAAGGTGTTGTTGCGGACGCCCTCCCGGGCCAGCGAGCCGAGTTCGCGTTCGACGAACCGGCGCGCCGCCTGCTCGTCGCCGAGCGCCACGGCCTCGACGCTGACGTCGTCGTAGTGGCACGCGAAGGAACCGAAGCGGGAGGCGACGTTGGCCGCGGCGAGCGCCTGGCGATGCGTGGCCCGGAAACCCTCGGCGCCCGCCTGCGCGTCCCCGATACCGATTCGCACCTCGTCACCGGGGACATCGAGTTCGGGCGGCACGGACACCTCGTCCGTCGCCAACCAGGCCCACAGCAGGTCGCCGCTGGCGGCCACGGACAGCGAGCGGACTCCGAGCTGCCGGATCAGCCGCTGCAGCACCGAATTCGCCCCTGTCCCCGAGGCGACCACACCGACATGGGTGCGGAGCAGGTCATAGCCCAGCTCGCCCGCGTCGAAGTGGCTGCCGCCGAGAACGTCGCGGATCATCTGGACCTTGCGTTGCGTGCGGCTGCGCAGGTACTGCTCCCGCTCGCGCTCGAATACCGCCGCCACGTCGGTGATGACGCCTTCGGTATGGGCGAACATGAACCGCGACGCGATGCGCAACGCCTCCGTGCGCTGCGCGGGGTCGGCGCAGATCGATGGCGCGATCTGCAGGCACCTGTCGAAGCACACCTGCTGGCCGAGCCGGTACATGGCAAGCAGATCCGGCAGCCGGAAACCCATCCTCGCGGCGGCCCGCGCCTCGTCGAGGGCATCGGTGGGCGCCTCGACCGGCCCGTGCCTGCGGTGTCGGAGTGCGTCCAGCGCCGCGCGGACGTTGCCGGAGGCGCTGCGGCGCATCGACTCATCCAGTTGTAGCCGGGACGGCTCGTCCAGCGTAGGGATGTGCTCGTAAGCCGCCCGCATGATCTCGTCGACGAGTTCGCCGACCACCTCGCCGAGGCGGTCGGCGAACTCGCCCAACGACTCTTCCAGCCGTGTCGTCCCGACTTCCACCCGGCGATTATCCCGCTCACGCGGACGAGCCGGCCGGGCTGCGCTGTGACGCGCGTCCCGACCGGCTCACGGCTGATGAGGTTCTTAGCGGTCTGGTGGGGTTCTGGTCAGCAGGCGTCGGTTTCCGCGGCCAGGTCGCGGTCCTTCGTCTCCGGGGCCAGCCAGGCTCCGAGGACGCCGATCGCCGCGTAGGCGAGCATGATCACCGCGATCGGCCACCAGGCCGGTGCCGTCGCCGCCATCACTCCCGCCGTGAGGATCGGCGCCAGGCCGCCCGACAGGACCGCGCCGATCTCCTTGACCGTCGACATGAACGTGTAGCGGTGCTTGGCACCGAACATCTCGACCAGCCAAGGGGATTCCACGCCGTAGAGGTTCGGCAGCGGCCCGCCCACGAAGACCGCGAACACGATCGCGATGATCACCGGGTTCTCCGTGTGGATCAGCAGCAGCGCCGGCACCGCGAACAGCAGCTGGAACACCGCGAACACCAGGAAGACCGGCCGGCGGCCGTACCGGTCGCTGAGCTTGCCGACCAGCGGCACCGTCGCGAAACCGATCACCGTGCCGATCATCACGCCGGTCGTCGCGACGCTGCCCGCCAGGCCGAGGGTCGAGGCCGTGTAGCCGACCAGGAAGCCCTTGACCAGGTAGACCGCGCCGTTCTCGGAGACCCGGATGGCCAGCGACAGCAGGAACGGCTTCTTCGCCTTCGCGACGTCCCGCCACACCCCGCCGCGCTTGGCCTCGTGCTTCTGCGCCTCGCGGCGACGGCGCAGTTCCTCGAACACCGGCGACTCCTTCACCGACGTCCGCAAGTACAGCGCGACGAACGTGGTGATCAGGCTCAGCAGGAACGGCACCCGCCAGCCCCAGCTCATGAACTCCGCCTTGGGCATCTGCGACAGCGACAACCACAGCACCGTCGCCAGGAAGATGCCGGAGTTGGTGCCCATCGCGACGACCGAACCGAAGAAACCGCGCCGGTGCTTCGGGGCTGACTCGACCATCAGCAGCGACGCACCGGCGAGCTCGGCGCCCGCGCCGAAGCCCTGGACCAGGCGCAGCACGGTCAGCAGCAGCGGCGCCCAGACACCGATCTGCGCGTAGGTCGGCAGCAGGCCGATGCCCGCGGTGGCCAGCCCCATCATCGCCAGCGTGGCGATGAGCACGACCTTGCGGCCGTGCCGGTCACCGACCCGGCCGAAGAACAGCCCGCCCACCGGGCGGATCAGGAAGCCCGAGCCGTAGACGCCGAAGCTCGCGATCAGCGCCACCGCCGGGGACTGATCGGGGAAGAACAGCGGGCCGAACACCAGCGCCGCCGCCAGGGTGTACAGCGTGAAATCCATGTACTCCAAGGCGGAACCGAGCCACGAGGAGACTGCCGCGCGGCGCAGGTCGGCCGGTGGGACGACGAGCTCGTCGCCGTCCGCGCGGGGCGCGGCCGGGGGAATCACGGTGCTCAAGAGGTGCGCTCCTCCACGCTGAGGAATCCCCGTTCGTCACAGGGGTTCTCCGCCCGGAGGCGGTTCAGGACAGGTCGGCAGCCGATGTGACTGCTGCCACTGGAGGAGAAGCCTCGCAGGCGGAACTTTGTTTCGTCCAATACAAGATTTGTCGCGGACTGATACGCCGCCGGCATCAATTCCGGCCGGTCACGGAGTCGGGAGCACCTCCTCGGCGATCGCCAGAACCGCCGCTGCCGCCGGGGAGAGGTGCTCCTGGCTCCACGCGATGGCTTCCTGCGTCTTGTACGACCGACCGGCCAGCGGCACGAAGGCGACGTTGCTGATCACGTCGATCACCGAGGTGACGGTCAGCGTCACCCCGAGCCCGGCGGCCACCATCGCCATGATGGTGCTCGTCTCCGGTCCGTACTGGACGATCCGGGGCGTGAAACCGGCGTCCACGCAGGCGTGCACCATCAGGTCGCGGAGGCTGGACACGCCGCCGGGCGGGTAGGCGATGAACCGCTCCTCGGCCAGGTCGGCCAGCGCCGCGGACTCGGCCCCGGCCAACGGGTGGTCGGGCGCCACCGCGAGGATGAGCCGCTCGTCGAACACCACCCGCGTCGACACGCCCTCGCGGACCGCGGGCAGCCGGACGAAGGCGAGGTCGAGGCTGCCGTCGGCGACCATGTCGAACCCCGCCTGCGAGTACACCTGGCCGACGACGACGAGCTCGATCCCGGGCTTCTCCGCGTTGAGCCGCTTCACGAGGCCCGGCAGGCACGCCAGCGGCCCGACGCCGCCGACGCCGATGCGCACGGTCCCGATCTCGCCGTGCGCCGCCGACGCCGCCACCGCGGCCGCCTCCTCGACGGACTTCACGACCTTGTAAGCCGCGGGCAGGAACGCCTCGCCGACCGGGGTGAGCGTGACCCGGCGCGTGGTGCGGGCCAGCAACGACGCGCCCAGCGACCGCTCCAGCTGGCGGATCTGGCGGCTCAGCGGCGGCTGCGTGGTGTGCAGGCGTTCGGCGGCCCGGCCGAAGTGCAGCTCCTCGGCCACCGCGATGAACGCCTCGATGTGCCGAAGATCCATGAGTACCTACCTGGTGCGAGTGCGGATCGAGCACCGGTAGTTGTAGCACCGACGCGCTTGCGCCGGGCCTCACCGCGAGGCCCGGCGCAAGCATCGCTGCTGGTCAGCGCAGGTAAATGCGGTTCGGGTCGAGTTCCTCGCGCAGCAGCCGCAGCTCGTCGCCGGTCGGCGGCGCGATCTCCACCAGGTCGTCGGCGACCTTCAGGTCCCAGCCGGTGGCGGCGCGGGCCTGCTCGGCCGTCACGCCCGGGTGCACCGCGACCAGCTTCAGCTCGTCGTCCACGCCGTCCCGCGCCATGATCCCCAGCTCGGTGATCACCCGCGTGACGCCCTTGCCGTGCGGCTGCACGCCACCGCCGGCCTCGCGGGCCCGGCGCGGGCTCGGCGAGGTGCAGAAGTCCAGCTCCTCGACGAACGTGCGCGTGGTGTGCCGGCGCATCACCACGAAGATCTCGCCGGCGTTGGCCATCACCTCGATCGCGCCGCCCGAACCGGGCAGCCGCGCCTGCGGTTTCGTCCAGTCCCCGATGATCGACGAGTTGAGGCCGCCGTACCTGTCGACCTGCGCGGCGCCGAGGAACCCGACGTCGATCCGCTGCCCCTGCAGGATGTAGCTGAACAGCTGCGGCATGCCCAGCACGCACTCGGCGCCGGTGACGAGCATCGAGTCGGCGATGCTCTGCGGCAGGTCCACCGGGTGCGCGCCGGTCACGCCCGACTCGTAGACGATCTCGATCTCCGGCGACACCGTGCGCTGGGCCAGCGAGACCGCCAGGGTCGGCAGGCCGTGCCCGGCGAAGACCACGCGGCGGCGGGCCAGCTCGCGCGCCGCGGTCACCGCGAGGAGTTCGCTGCTGGTGATGTCGGTCATCGCCGCCTCCCGTAGTTGACCGGCGTGGACAGCTGCTCGTCGATCTCCAGCCGGTCCCAGTAGCCCTCGCCGAGGCTGTCGATGAACTCGGAGTGGTTCGCGGTGGCTCGGATGTGCCGGTCGATCCACGCCCGCAGCGCGGCCGCGTCGCGGGCCCGTTCCGACCACTCGCGCTGGAACCGGTCGTCGCGGTCGTAGTAGCCCTGCACCGGCGCCGGATGCGCGCCGCGCGGGCACACCACCACGGCGTCGACCACGTGCGACGGCACGATGGTGCGGTTGGGGTCGGAGCGGACCACGTCGTCGTCGACGACCTCTTCGACGGTCACGATCACTGACCCGCCGGCGAACGCCACCTCCTGCTGGACGCCGAGCATGCCCCAGGCCTGGACGTTGCCGGCCCGGTCGGCGCGCTGCGCGTGGATGATCGAGACGTCCGGGTTCAGCGCGGGCACCACGTGGATCTCGCCGCCGCCGTACGGATCGGTGACGCTCTTGATCATCGGGTTCAGCGCGACCAGATCGCTGCCGGTGTAGGAGCGGATCGGCGCGAACGGCAGCTTGGCCGCGCCGGCGGCGTAGCGGGCGACCATGCCGCCGTGGCTGTACTCCTCGAACTCCAGCGGTTCCGGATCGTGGTGCTCGATGCGCCGGCGCAGCTCGTGCAGCGACCCGGCGGAGCTGTTGCCGACGAAGGACGAGATCAGCTTCGTCACGCAGCCCGCCGCCAGCATCTGGTCCACGAGCGTGTCGCCGGTCATCCGCGCCAGGGTCAGGCCGGTGACGCCCTGCCGGATGATCTCGTGCGCGGCGGCGGCCGGAACCAGGTGGCCGAATCCCTCCAGCGCCACCGTCTGCCCGTCGCGGACGTACCGGGTTATCGCCTCCGCGAGGCTCAGAGTCTTGTCCGTCGGCACGTTGGCCCCTCCGTTGCAGCTGGCCGAATCACGTTGCGAGCCTTACACATTCGCGGTCGACCGGGCTAATACCGATTTGGTGGGGAATAGATGCGCAACCGGCATCAACGCGGCGGAGCCCCATCGCTACGCCCAGGGAAGCGGCTGTTCCAGGAACCCCGGGCCGTGCGTACTTTGTGCTGCCATAGCGACACAAAGTACACACGGCCATCGGCCGCACCGGCCGACGCCGACGTCGCGAAGTGCACGCCGCTGCTTCACTCCCGCGCGAGTTCCGCCTCATAAGCGGCTTGCAGGCGGGCGAAGACCGATTCGGTGCCTTCCGGCCGCGGAATCCCCAGGTGCTGCTCCCGCAGCTCGTCCATGAACTCGTCCCACAGCTCGGGGCCGCCGCGTTCGAGCAGTTCGGCGCGGATGGACAGCTCGCGCGTCACCGGCAGGTGACGGCGCCCCCAGGCGCCGAGGTGGGCCATGACCGGGACGAGCTGGATGGCGGGCTCGGTGAGGCTGTAGATCACCTTCTGCTTGTGGGTCGGGTCGGCGGCCTTCGACACCAGCTCGTTCTCGGCGAGGCGCTGGAGCCGGGACGCGAGGATGTTCGAGGCGATGCCTTCCTCGGAGTTGTGCAGCAGCTCGCGGAAGTGCCGGCGGTTGCCGAACATCATGTCCCGGATGACGACCAGCGACCACTTGTCCCCGAGCACCTCGACGGCGAGGTTGATCGGGCATCCGGAACGGCGCTCGTCCTTCACTGGCCCTCCATCGATCAACAACCGCTTGCACTTTGCATCCGGTTCCGCATATGGTCCCATTGCCGGTTGCAAAACGCAATCGGATGCGACGACGAACACGGGGGGAACCCATGTCCAAGGTTGTTTGCGACATCGCCGTTTCGGCCGACGGATACGCCGCCGGGCCCGGCCAGAGCCACGACAAGCCCTTCGGCGAAGGCCCGGTCGACCGGCTGCACGCCTGGATGTTCAAGACCGCGGACGAGAACAAGGCCGAGCTGGACGCGATCGGCGAACCCGGCGCCTACGTGATGGGGCGCAACATGTTCGGGCCGATCCGCGGCGAATGGGACCTGGACTGGACGGGCTGGTGGGGCGACGAACCCCCGTACCACGCCCAGGTCTTCGTGCTCACCCACCACCCTCGCGAGCCCCTGGTCATGGCGGGCGGCACCACCTTCACCTTCGTCACCGACGGCATCGAATCCGCGCTCGAGCAGGCGAAGAAGGCTGCGGGCGACCGCAACGTCGCGATCGCCGGCGGCGTGGCCACGGTCAACCAGTACCTCGGCGCCGGGCTCATCGACGAGCTGCGCACCCACATCGCCCCGGTCACGCTCGGCGCCGGAGAGCGGCTGTTCGACGGCGTTCCCTCGCTGGACCTGGAACTGGTTTCGGCACGTCCCGCCTCCCTCGTCACGCACATCACCTACCGGGTCCGCCGCTGAACCGGGAGCACGTGTCGTGAGCGTTTTGGTCTGCCATAGCGATCCAAAGCACTCACGACCCGCGGGCCAGGGCAACCTCGGCCCGCGAGCGAGCGTCTACGCCGCAGAAGGGGTTTAGGCTGCGATCAGGAGACGTGATGACTGGGAAATGCGCGGTTTTCGTGGCGGCGGGCGCGTTGGCGCTGCTGGGAACGGCGATGCCGGCGGCGGCCCAACCGGCGACCGGGACCGTGCAAGGGCTGCACTACTTCGACCGCAACGCCGACGGCGCTTGGCAGCCCGGCGAACCGGGCGGCGGCAGCGCGGTCGGGCTGTACCACCTGGACGGCAGCTGGGTGGCGACGGTCGGGACGAATCCCGATGCCACGTACGAGATTCCCGATGTGCCGCCCGGCCGGTACCGGGTCGGCATCAACCCGATCAGCTACCAGCTGACCACTCCCGACGAGGTCATCGTCGAGGTGAGCCCCGGCGGCACCAGCCACGCCGACTTCGGCAAGCTCGGCAGCGACATCACGGGTGTCACCTGGCACGACGTGAACGCCGACGGGCAACGCCAGGCGGACGAGCCGCTGCTGCCCGACATCCGGTTCTGGATCGGCAGGTGGGGCAGCGGCACCGACGGCACCGGGCACTACGCGATGCCGAACCAGGGAACCAGCACCTACGTCCTGCGCTTCGTCCCGCCCGAGGGCATGGGGTTCTCGCCGCAGCACGTCGGCGCGCCGGAGACCGACTCCGACGCCGATCCGGCCGAAGGCACGGCGACCGCCGTCGTCGCGCTGACCGACGGCAGGATCAACCAGCTCCCGAACCTCGACATCGGGCTGGTCACGAAGTAGGCGGGTTCAGTTGGCGACCGCGATCGCCTTGCCCACCGAGCCCGGATCGGCGAGCTCGCGCAGCAGGCAGTCGGCGACGTTCGCCCGCGAAATCCGCTTGGCGCCGCGCACGTTCCGGTCGACCGCCGTCCGGTAGCGGCCGGTGCGCGGGCCGTTGGTGAGCTGCGGCGGCCGGATGATCGTCCAGTCCAGCCCGCTGGCCCGGACGACCTCCTCCATGCGGCCCATGTCCGTCCACGGGTTCCTGAGGACGCGCCACAGGATCGGCTTCACCACGTGCTTGGTCACCGGCCCGTCGCCGTCGGCGAGCATGCCGCAGTTGCTGACCACGAGGAACCGGCGCGCACCGGCGGCGGTCATCGCCTTGAGGATGCTGGTCGTGCTGTCGGTCTGGATGGTGGTCGGCTTCAGGTCGCGCGAGCCTATCGCCGAGATCACCGCGTCCCGGCCGGCCACGTGCGGCTCGATCGCGGCGGAATCCAGCACGTCGGCGGTCACCACGGTCAGCTCCGGGTGGGTGCAGGTGAGCCGCGCCGGGTCCCGCACCACCGCGGTGACCTGGTGCCCGGCCGCGCAGGCCTGTTCGAGCAGGTGCTTCCCGGTGCCGCCGGTCGCGCCGAAGATCGTGATCCGCATGTTCCCGCCCCATCTGGTTGGTGAGTGTTCACTAACCATTATGGTCAGTGAACACTCACCAACTTGTCAACGAGAGGTGCGCCGTGGGAACTCGCGACCGGATGCTCGACGCCGCAGCGCACGTGATGCGCACCCGAGGCCTCGCCCGCGCCACCACCAAGGAGATCGCCAAGGAGGCCGGCTACTCGGAAGCCGCGCTGTACAAGCACTTCCGCGACAAGACCGATCTGTTCCTCGGCGTGCTGATGGAACGCGTGCCCAGCAACATCCACAAGTTGTTCGCCGCGCTGAACGAGCGCGCGGGAAGCGGGACCATGCGGGAAACATTGGAGGAGGTCGCGGCCGAAGCGATCGACTTCTACACCGACACGTTCCCGATCGCGGCGTCCCTGTTCTCCGAGCCCGCCCTGCTAGCGGCCCACCGAACCGCGCTGCAGCAGCGGAACATGGGGCCCAACGTGGTGCGCGAGAAGCTCGCGGCCTACCTCGCGGCCGAGCAGCGAGCGGGAGCGATCAACCAGGAAGCGAACCCGGAAGCGATGTCGGCGCTCCTCCTCGGAGCCTGCCTCCAGGCCGCGTTCTTCGCCCACTTCACCGACCAGCCCAGCCCTCCCCCGGCCGACCTGGTCAAGGCCCTCCTCACCGACGCGACAGCGCAGCAGTAGCCGGCCGAACCCCGCGCGACCCGTCCCGCGAATCGACAGCTGACCCGACGCCGATCGAGCTGTTCCGCGGCCTGTCGGAGGTTGGTGGGATGGTTCGGGTTCTTCGATCGGAGGGCCTTGTGACGGAATCCGGAATCAGTACTTCTCCTCGCTGGGGCAACGGCGGCTCCCGAGCCGAGCCGCCGCTGACCGGGAGCGAACTCGAGACGCTCAGCGCTTTTCTGGATTGGCATCGGGAGACCTTGGCGCTCAAGTGCGCCGACGTGCCGGCCGCGCAGCTTTCCGCCCGGCTCGTCGAGCCGTCCGGGCTTTCGCTGCACGGCTTGGTGCGGCACCTCGCCGGGGTCGAGCGGTGGTGGTTCCGCATCCAGTTCGCGCAGGAGGACGTGCCGCTGCTGTACTACTCCGACGACGATCCGAACCAGGACTTCGACGATCTGGGCGGCGATTTCGCGGCCGCGCTGGAGACCTGGCGGGCGGAGTGCGCGAGGTCCCGCGAGATCGTCGCCTCGGCCGCCTCGCTGGACGAGACCGGCATCCGCCGCTCCACCGGCGAGCCGATCTCGCTGCGCTGGGTCATGTTCAACCTGCTGGCCGAGTACGCCCGCCACAACGGCCACGCCGACCTGCTGCGCGAACGCATCGACGGCAACACCGGCACGTGACCGCAGTGGACGAATTCGGCGCGGTTGCCGCGGAAACCGCGCCGAACGGTCAGCTCTTCGCCAGCCACTCCAGGGCCGCCGTGGTCATCGCCGTCACGCCGGTCGTCAGGGTCGGCTCGACGACCGGGGCGAAGAACGGCGAGTGGTTAGACGGGATGTCCCGGTTGAGGGTGCCCGCCTCCTTCGCTGCCAGGAACTTCTCCCGGTCGGTGCCGCCGAAGAACCAGTAGCAGGTCGGCACGCCCGCCGCGGTGCCGAAGAGGCCGACGTCCTCGCTGCCGACCACCGGCGCCATCTCGTGCACCCGGCCGTCGCCGAGCTGCCCGCGCAGGGCCGCCGTCGTCCGGCCGGTGACCTCGGGATCGTTCACCAGCACCGGGAAATCGGTGAGCCGCTCGAACTCCGGCTCGCGCTCGGCTCCGGCGGCGATCGCCTCGGCGCGCACGATGCGCTGCACGGCCGCGATCACGTGTTCCCGGACCCGCTCGTCGAAGGAGCGGATGTTGACCCGCAGTTCGGCCTGGTCGGGGATGATGTTGTCCTTCGTGCCCGCCTTGATCGCGCCGACGGTAACCACCGCGGTGTCGCTCGGGGCGACCTCGCGGGACACGACGGTCTGCAGGCGCATCACGGTCGCCGAGGCCATCACGACCGGGTCAATGGCGTTCTGCGGCTGGGAACCGTGCGCGCCGCGCCCGAACATGGTGACCTTCAGGCCGTCGGCGGCGGACATGCTGGGGCGGCCGCTGATCATGCCGACCGTCCCGGACTCGAACGGGAAGACGTGCTGGCCAAGGCACACGTCCGGCTTCGGGAACCGGTCGAGGAAACCGTCGTCGATCATCGCCTGCGCGCCGGACCCGATCTCCTCCGCGGGCTGGAAGACCGCGACGATCGTGCCCGCCCACCGGTCGCGGGCCGCGACCAACAGGTCCAGCGCGCCGAGCTGGCAGGTGACGTGCATGTCGTGGCCGCAGGCGTGCATCACCGGGACGTCGTGGCCGTCCGGGTCCGTGCCGCGCCGGGTGCTGGCGTAGTCGAGGCCGGTCTGCTCCAGGACGGGCAGCGCGTCGAAGTCCGCGCGCAGCAGCACCGTCGGCCCGTCGCCGTTGCGGAGCACGCCGACCACGCCGGTGCGCCCCACCTCGGTGGTGACCTCCAGGCCCAGCTTTTCCAGCCGGCGCGCGACCTCGGCGGCGGTCCGGTGCTCGGCGAAGGACAGCTCCGGGTTCGCGTGCAGGTCCTTGTACAGCTCGGTGAGATCACCCCGGATGTCGTCGAGTCGGCCCAACACGGCCCCAAGATCGCCCACAACGCCCTCCGTTCGTCGGACCTCACGGTATGCGCGATCATCCGCGCGCACCACACCCGACCGTTGAACAGACACCTCGAGGCGACCTCGGAATTGGCGACGCGGGCTCTGGTTACACGGGCTTTGTCTTTGAAGCGGCGCAGCCGCTTAGCCCACCCACGCAACCCGCACCGCCGCGGGTTCACGATGCCCACCCCTCCGGGGTTCTCCCAGCGAGGACAGCCCCGACGTAGTGAATTGGCATTCATGATGTCGGGGATCCCACAGCGAGAAGACCGCGGTGACTCCCGCAGGGGGCCGCCACCCGCACCGCAACGCAAAACGAGCCTGGACAACCTCATCTGTGGGCGGGGAACTCGACGACCTGTTGGTACGTCGGACGGTTCTGCCAGTTGATCTTCTGCTGGCCGATGCCGCCGATCTTGGTCTGCAGGATCGCGTCCGCGCACCACTGGTCGCCGGCCTCGCAGTCCGCGTCGCCGGGATAGGTGTCGGTCGCCGGGGTCGCCGCGGCCTGCCGCAGGGTGTCCAGCAGCATCTGCCGGCACGCCCCGGCGTCACCGCCGCCGCACAGCGGCTCGCCGAATCCGCCGGGCACCGGCTCGCCCTGCACCGCGCGGATGTCCTTGGACACCTGCCCGAACCAGCCGAACTGGAACGCCGAGCCCTGGTGGCCCTGGCCGACGTGCAGGCCGGGTTCGCCGTTCTGCCAGCCCGACGGCGACTCGTTGATCTGCATCATGTCCGTCATCGCCCGGTAGGCGTCGGCGCCCACGGTCGGCTCGAACTCGCCGCGCACCAGCAGCGGCCACCACGCGTCCAGCAGCTCGATCGCCTCGGCGTGGGCGTACTCCTTGCTGCCCGGCGAGGTTTCCACCCGCTTGCCGCCGTCGGCGAGCCACGCGCGCAGCTCGTCGACCAGCGCCGCCGCCTCCGGATCGGTGATCGGCTGGCCGTCGATGAGCCGCAGCAGGTCCGGGAGCACCCGTTCGGCGCGCAGGTCGGTGACGCCCGCGTCGGCCATCGCCTGCGTCAACGTGACGCGGTTGAACTTGCCGCCCGACGCGATGTGCTCGGCGACGCGGCGGTCGAGCAGGTCGCCGCGCTGCACCGCGGTCTTCTCCGCCTTGTCGCCCGCGGTGCCGGGCGCCTGCTTGTTGTTCCAGCTGACGTAGTAGTCCTGGTTGATCGAGTTCGGGTGTTCGCGGAACGGGGCGTAAGCCGCGGTGTTGTCCGCCGGGTTCCAGTCCTGCCACTCGAACGCCGGGTCGCCGGCGATCGGCATGCTCGGGTCGACGTCCGGCTTGCGCACCACGTTCGCCCCGGAGTTGAAGTAGGCCGTGTCGGTGGCGTCCGCGTAGAACCAGTTGAACGTGTAGTTGACGTCGTGGGCGGCGCGCTGGAAGTCCGCCGCCGACGTGATGGCGCCCGGGTCGTTGAACTTCTGGAAGCCGATGATCGAGTCGACCTCGTGCAGGAACGTCGAGCGGGCCCGGGCGAACGCCACCGGCTGCCCGTCGACCGTCGCCCGGTGCGTCACCGGGCCGTAGCGGGTGCGGAAGGACACCAGCCGGTAGGAGCCCTGCGGGGTGTCGTCACCGAGGTTCGGCTGCCAGGCGTTCTTGCGCTCGACGGTCTGCATCGGCAGGCATTCGCCGCGGAAACGGTAGAAATTCGAGTCCTTCGTGGCCGGGCGGCCGTCGGGTTCGCACAGCTCGACGGTGTAGGAGTCGATCATGTCCTGCGAGGCGGTGGTGGCGCTCCAGGCGTAGTCCTGGCCGCGGCCGAGCAGTGTGTAGAAGCTCAGCCCGGCGAAGGACGCGCCCTTCGACGAGATCCCGGGCCCCTGGAGTTCCTGCAGGGTCAGCAGCTGCGGCGAGAAGTAGCCGGTCTGCGGCCCGAAGACGGCCACCGGGTGGCCGCTCTCGGTGTGCGCGCCGGAGACGACGAGCGCGTTGGACATGCCGCGGGCCTGCCCCATGCCACCGGGCACCACTCCGTCGTCGAAGATGCCGCGCAGGCTTTCCACCGGGTCGTCGGTGGTCGGCGGTGGGTTGCTCGATTCCGCCCTGGTGGCCGGTTCGGCGGCTTCGGCGGCCGAACCGGTCGGGTCGAAGATCAGCTGCTGCGCCGTCACCGAGCCGGGATCCGGCAGCACGACGCCCTGCGGATCCGCCGGCGTGCCGCCGTACGGGAACGACTGTCCATCGTGGATGGTGCTGATGGCTTCTGGATCGTTCTCGGCGCGGAAGGCCGCCCAGATCTGCTCGCCGCGCTCCGGGCCGAACCGCTCGTGCAGCGACATCCGCGCGACGGCGTTCTGCACCTCGTTGCCGCCGCCACCGCCGAACTGGGCGCCGACCAGCGACGCCAGCACGACCAGGTCGGTGAGCCTGAACGGCTCGATCCGCCCCGCGTTGGTGATCGGGTCGACGTGCCCGGTGGCGACGTACTCGCCGGGGAAGTAGCGACCGCTGTAGGACTTCTCGATGTACCGGTTGATTCCGTCCACATAGGACTTGGCGTCTTCGAGCGCCTGGCGCCCGCGCTCCCCGTACCGCGCGACGGTGTCGATCTGCTGCTGCAACTCCTGCTCAGTGTACGGCGAGACGGCGAAGAACTGCTGTTCCAGCTGGCGGTTGGCCGGCGCGCCGCCGGCGAACGGGGTCACCTCGCCGCGGCCGGCGCGGCGCATCGCGTCCATCAGGAACAGCTTGTCCTCGGCGGTCGCGTAGCCCGCGCCGTAGGCGGTGCCGGACCGGGTGGTGCCGTAGATGTGCGGGATTCCGGCAGTCTTGTCCCGGACGATGGTGACGTCTTCGCGCGGCCGGTAGGTCCGCTCGACGTCGTCGGGCCGGACGCCGAAGGAGTTGTCGTTGAAGAAGTCGTCGATGGTTCCGGTGGTCAGCTCGCGGTAGCCGCCGGCGAGGCTGTCGTACTTGGCGAGCTGGTCGTCGGAGTGCGGCGGCCGGGTGCCCAGCAGCATGTGCGCGACGAGCTCGGCGAAGGTCGCGTTGCCGTTCTGGCCGGGCGGCAGGATGTGGTGGCACTGCTCTCGGCAGTAGTCCGGGGCGGGTTCCGGGATCGGTTCGGCGGTCGAAGCCGGTGCGAGCACCAGTGAACCGACGACTGCCGCGGCGCTGAGCGCGGCAAGGGTGCGCGAACGTCGCGACATGCCAGGTCCTCTCGGTCGGTCGTCGCCGAATCCGGACGCTAGCTACCCGGAAGTAAAACCGAAAGGCTTTCATGTTCGCCTTGACCCGAACGGCCCAACGCGAAACCTCAAGCCAACCAACGACAACCGGCACGACCGGCCGAAAACCCGCGCCGGTCAGGACGCCTTGGCGGCGGACGCCTCCCCGCGCTTCCACTTGGCGTTCTCCAGCTCCAGCGCCGTCCACAGCAGGTTGAGCGGGTGCTCGGCGTAGTAGCCCTGCCGCTCCCCGCGGCGCGTGAAGGCACCCACCAGCACCTGCATCTTCGGGCCGACGTCGTTGACCAGCTCGATGGTGCGCAGGCCCTGCCCCTCCGGCAGCCGCCCGTCGCCGGCCGCCTCGCCCACGCCCTGCGTGACGATCATGCAGCCGTGCAGCAGCTCCGAGCGCAGCAGGTCGAACCCGTAGCGGACGTCGTCGATCTCGGCGGCGATGTCGAGCTTGTCCCGGAAATCGGTGCCGAACCAGCCGTGCAGGAATCCGGAGATCAGTCCGCTCGCCGGAACCACCAGCGGCACCGCGTGGAGTTCACTCGCGCGCAACGCGCGGTTCGGCAACTGTTCGCCGGAAAAGTTCGTGACCAGGCTCAGCCCGCTGCGCCGCCACTCCATCACGTCGAATTCGGCCAGCACGGCGTCGTCCTCGGACATCAGCACGCTGCCGCAGACCAGGTCCGCCTGCTTGGTCCGCAACGCATCCAGCAACTCGCGGGTCCGCAAGTGCGTGACGCGCAAATCGATTCCACGTTCGGAGAATTCCTCGGCGACGTGTTCGCCCGCATTGGCGAGGAAACCGAGAGTGAAGCGAGTGGTGCCGACAGTAACCGTTTCGCCTCGGAGTCGTCTCGATTCGCGCACGCCGTCGAGCCAATCGCCCAACGTGTCCCGCGCGATCTCCACGAAGGCGTCTCCGGAAGCGGTGAACAGCACCCGCTTTCCGCGCCCCTGCTTGACGACTAGCGGTTCTCCGCACAACTGTTTGAAGTTCCGGTTCAAGGTGTCCAACTGCTTCTGCACGCTGGACTGCTCGCGTCCGAGCGATCGCGCCGCGGCCAGCGCGGTTCCCAACTCGTGTACCAGCACCAACGTCCGCATCTGGTCCATTGTGGTGTCCAGCAATGCGGCCGGTGATTGCAGCAGGCGGCTGCGCAGGTCGGTCGCTGGAAGGCTGGCGGTTCCGGCTAACGGCACGGCATGCGTCCCTCTCTATCCCTTTCCCGCGCCGGAGTGTAGTGCGCCGAACTGATCTATGTGCCAGAACTAATGATCTGCGGAATTTTTCCGAAAAGTGCTGGAAACCGTTGCGGTGCGGTGTAATGATCTGCCTCGCCCCAACAGCGGTCCATCGCCGACCGCCCGGTTCGGTTCGCACCGACCGGTCGACTCGGGGCAATTCGCACGGACGCGGGCCTGCGGTGGCGTGAGCACCGCAAACCCGCATGGAGAGGATTCGCGAAGCACGATGCGCATCACTACCGCTGCGCCCTGCGTGGGCACAGCGTCGGACGAGGCCCGTTTCAGCAGCGCCTGGGCCCGCGCTGCGCGGCATCGCGTCGGACCACGGGAGCGGCGCACGGCGGTCGACACGGCTACCGGCTCCCCAGACGGATGCACCGCCCGGAAACGGATCACGACCACCCGGCGGCACCGCAGCCGCCGGCCGAGGTGACCGCGCGCCGCGGATTCCCCGACCGATCCCCCCCCGTTCATGAACCCTGGCAAGGAGAAACCAGCCGTGACCTACCCCCAGACCGCTTCCTCGGCAGCCGGCCCTGCCGCGACGGCGCTGAAGAAGCCCGCCACGCTGCTGGCGCTCGTGGTCATCTCCGCGATCTCCGCGTTATCCGGCCTGATCGGCGCGATCTACCTGTTCGCAGGCGGCCGCGACGTCGCGGACGGCTACGCGACCGACCTCGCGATCAACAACCCCTCGCTGGTCGGCCTCGACGTGGTCATGGAGACCATGGGCACCAACAACCCCCAGGAGGCCATCGACCTCGCCAAGTCCGTTGACGAATGGGACACCATGGTCTCGCTCGCGCACGCCGGGCTGATCTTCAAGGCGTTCCTGCTGATCATCTTCGCCGCGCCGCTGCTGCTGTTCACCCTGTTCGCCATCAAGGGTTCGACCTGGTCGCGCGTGCTGATCACCATCTTCGCGCTCCTGTCGCTGATCGGCGGCCTGGCGACGGCGTTCGACGTCGGCCCGGCGCTGCTGAACGTCACGGGCTACGTCGGCCTGGCGACCGCGGTCATCGCGGTCGTGCTGTGCTGGCTACCGGCGAACAACCGCTACGCGAAGGCCCGCAAGCTGGCCGCCTGATCTGGAATCGGCAGCGTCGCGCCTGGGGGTCGGCGCAGCGGATTTCCACACAGACGGCGGCCCGGCACCGAGGGGGTTCGGTGCCGGGCCGCCGTCTTTCTTGCGTCAGAACCCGCTGGCGCAGTCGGCTCTGGTCTTGTCTTTGAAGCGGCGCAGCCGCTTAGCCCACCTACGCGACTCGCACCGCCGCGGGTTCTCAGGCTGTGCCCACCCCGCCGGGGTTCTCGGCGAGGACAGCCCCGACTTGGCATTCATGATGTCGGAGATCCCACAGCGAGAAGGCGACCGTAATTCCCGCAGGGGGGCCGCCACCAGCACCGCCGCGCAGAACGAGCCTGGAGGCTGAGCCTCAGGCCGACTTGAGTTGCTGGCGTTGGCGGCCGAGGCCTTCGATCTCCAGCTCCATCACGTCGCCCGCCGCCAGGTACGGGAACTTCCCGGACAGCGCCACGCCTTCTGGCGTGCCGGTGTTGACCAGGTCGCCCGGCTCCAGCGTCAGGTACTGCGAGAGGTGCCTGATGATCTCCGCCACGTTGAAGATCATGTCCGACGTGCTGGAGTCCTGCCGCGCCTCGCCGTTGACGAACGTCCGCAGCCGCAGCGCCTGCGGATCGGCGATCTCGTCGGCCGGGACCAGCCACGGGCCGACCGGGTTGAACGTCTCGCAGCACTTGCCCTTGGACCACTGCCCGCCGGAGTGGTCCTTCTGGAACGCCCGCTCGGACACGTCGTTGGACACCACGAACCCGGCGATGCTGGCGAGGGCCTCCTCCGCGCTGTCGAGGTAGCGGGCCCGGCGGCCGATCACGACGCCCAGCTCCACTTCCCAGTCGGTCTGCTCGGCGCCACGCGGGATCAGCACCTCGTCGTACGGCCCGACGACCGTGTTCGGGTGCTTGAAGAACAGGATCGGCACCTCCGGCGGGGCCGAGCCGGACTCGGCGGCGTGCGCGGCGTAGTTCTGGCCGATGCACAGCACCGCCATCGGCCGCGCGATCGGCGCGCCGACCCGCAGGCCGGTGCCGTCGCCGGCGTCGTCCACCGCCGGGAGCTCGCCGGCGGCCAGCGCCGCGCGGGCCCGCTGGATGCCGTCGCCGGCCAGGAAGTCCCCGTCGATGTCGTCGGTGATCGGGCTCAGCTCGAACACCCGGCCCTGGTCGTCTGCCACGTGCGGACGCTCGGCCCCCACCGGACCCAACCTCAGAAACTTCATTTCTCTCCTTCGAAATGCGCGTGGCGGTGCGGTCGGGCTCGCGCTGCGCCGCCCCGGACCACGCAACTTCCTTCGGTCCTGCCGCGGCGACTGGACGGCCGGGTGGGGCGCGGTGCGCCCCGAGCCCAGTCGGCACGGCAGCCCTCAGACTTTCCACGGAACCGGTCCAGAAGGCAATACCCCACAGGCAGGCCAATGCGAGTTTTTCACATATCAGAAAGAGCTTCGATCAGCTGAAATTTGATCAGGAGTTCGCGCACGCCGTCAAGGCCGAGGCCGCCCGCGGAGCGTGCGGGTCACTTCGCCCAGTCCCGCCGCGATGGCGCGCAGCTGGTCACGACTGAGCACGTCGATGAGGTTCGCGCGGACCAGCTCGACGTGCCCGGGCGCGGCCTCGCGCAGCTTCTCCCGGCCGGCGTCGGTGAGCCCGGCGATGACGCCGCGGTCGTCGGTGTCGCAGGTCCGGCGGCACACCAGGCCCGCCTTCTCCAGCTGGGTGACCTGGTAGGTCAGGCCACTCTTGGAGGTCACCACGCGCTGGGCGAGCTCGGTCATGCGCATCTCGCCGTCGGGCTCGGCGGCGAGCCGGACCAGGATCTCGTACTGCGGATGCGACAGCCCGGCCTGCTCGCGCAGCTGCTGCTCGACCCGCCGGGCGACCAGGTTGCTCGCCTCCAGGAAGGCGTTCCAGGCGGCCATCTCCTCGGCGTCCAGCCAGCGCGGTTCCGTCATGCCGCCCAGCCTATCTTGTTCAAATTCGAACGACAGCGTACCTTCGGGTTGTAGTTCAAATTCGAACCAGGAGGTTCGCCATGACCGCTCCGGCGACGGGCCGGATGCCCGCCCTCTACCTCAGCCACGGCGCCCCGCCGCTGGCCGACGACCCGCTGTGGCCCGGCCAGCTCGCCGCCTGGTCGCAGGAGCTGCCCAAGCCGAAGGCGATCCTGATCATCTCGGCGCACTGGGAAGAGGCGCCGCTGGCGATCGGAGCCACCACGACCGTGCCGCTGGTGTACGACTTCTGGGGCTTCCCCGAGCACTACTACTCGGTCCGCTACGCCGCGCCCGGCGCCCCGGAACTCGCCGCGCGAGTGCGCTCGCTGCTGCGCGGCCCGGACACCCCGGTGCAGGACTTCCCGGAACGCGGGCTCGACCACGGCGCCTACGTGCCGCTGAAGGAGATGTACCCCGCCGCCGACGTGCCGGTGCTGCAGATCTCCATGCCGACGCTGGAGCCGGAGCGCCTGATGCGCATCGGCCAGGCGCTCGAACCGCTGCGCGACGAGGGCGTGCTCATCGTGGGCAGCGGCTTCTTCACCCACAACCTCGCAGCGCTGCGCGCCGAAACCACCCCGAGCTGGTCGGCGGAGTTCGACGACTGGGGCAAGCAGGCGCTGGAGGCTCGCGACGTCGATGCGCTGCTCGACTTCGAGCGCAAGGCCCCGGCGGGACGCCTGGCGCATCCGCGCACCGAGCACTTCGCCCCGCTGTTCGTGACGCTGGGCGCGGCCGGCTCGGACCTCGACCGGCAGAAGATCGCCGTCGACGGCTTCTGGTGGGGCCTGGCCAAGCGCTCCGTCCAGTTCGGCTCGTGAGTGAAAAAACCGGTTCTTACCGGCTTTTTCACTCACGAGTCCTGATCAGCGGCGGAGCTGTTGCTCGACGGAGGAGACCACAGTGGACAGCGGGGCGCGGGTCTCGTCGGTCCAGTCCGGCCCGCAGCGCGGCGTCGGCGCGGAGACCGACAGGGCCGCCACGACCGCACCGGAGTGGTCGTGGATCGGCATCGCGACGCAGCGGCAGCCGATGATGTACTCCTCGTCGTCGACGGCGTAGCCGCGGACGCGGGCCTGCTCCACCTCGGCCAGCAGCTCGGACGGCTCGGTGACGGTGTTCTCCGTGAAGCGCTCCAGCTTCACGTCGTGGTACCGGCGCGCCAGCTCGTCGCCCGGCAGCCCGGCCAGCAGCGCCTTGCCCAGCCCGACGGCGTGCGCGGGCAGCCGCATGCCCACCGCGGACACCAGCTTCATCGGCTGCGGCGACTCGGCGATGGCGATGTAGACGTTCTCCGTGCCGTCCAGCCGGGACAGCTGCACGGTCTCGCCCGTCTCGCGCGCGAGCTGCTCCATCAGCGGCAGCGCCAAGCCGACGATGTCGCGGTGCCCGGTGTAACCCTGGCCGACGGTCCAGGCCTTCAGCCCCAGCCCGTAGGTGCGGGTGGTCTGGTCGAACTCGGCGAAGCCGCGGTGCACCAGGGTGCCGAGCAGGCCGTGCACGCTGGACAGCGGCAGCCGGAGGATTTCGGAGATGTCGCTGAGCCGGTGTCGGCCGCGGGAGAGCAGCTCCAGGATCACCAGCGCGCGGTCGGCGGATTTGACCACGTTCTGCCCGCTGCCCGCCTGTTCAGCGGTGGCCGATTCCGCCTTCACGCCGAGTTTCCTCCTGCCCCGTTGCCGCCGCGCACCCCCGCACGACCTACTGAACAGTACAGCGGGCGAGCCGGGACCGCGCAGCTCGTCCAAGCGACCCAAAACCGCTGCTCCGCCCGCCCCCACAGCCCTCGCGCCCCGGCGTTCCACAGCCCAGCCCGGCGATCGGCGTCGGCCGGCTTCGGAGCAACGTTCTGGCAGCGACGGGGCCGTGAGTCTTTTGGGTGCCGGCCGAGGACACCGGACACGAAGCGGAACTGCGGCGGAAG
>NZ_JBFAKG010000003.1:0-169937 GCF_040655595.1 Saccharopolyspora sp. NPDC050389 | reverse complement strand
TCTCCTCCCCGCCTTCGCGTCCGCACCTCGCCGCGATCACCGTTAAGCGGGTGCCCGGCGGGCCGGTCTCGAACTGGCTGCACGAAAGACTCACGGCCCCGTGACCAGCTGAAACGCCAGCTAATCCGCCCCGGTCAGGGCGGTGGCGATGTCGGTGGCCAGCGCGATGTTGTTCCGGTAGACCGCGATGTTGACCGCCAGGCTGCGCCCGCCGGTGGCGCTGCGGATCCGGTCCAGCAGGAACGGCGTGATGTCGTGGCCGCCGACGCCCTGCCGCCGGGCGTCCTCCCACGCCTCGGCCAGCGCCCGTTCGTGCAGGCCCGGGTCGAGCTGCTCGTCCGCCGGAACCGGGTTCGCCACCAGCACAGCAGAGCGCAAGCCCAGCTCGTCCCGGGCCGCCACCACCGCCGCGACTTCCTCCGGCGTGTCGGCCGAATACTCGATCTCGTGGCCGGAATCGGCGACGTAGAAGCCGGGGAAGCGCAACGTCCGGTAGCCGAGCACCGGGATGTTCAGCGTCTCCAGCCGTTCCAGCGTGGCGGCAACGTCCAAAATGGACTTCACCCCGGCGCTGACCACCACCAGCGGCGTGCCGGCCAGGGTCACCAGGTCGGCCGATTCGTCGAAGCTCGTCGTCGCGCCGTGGTGCACTCCGCCGAGCCCGCCGGTGGCGAACACGCGGATACCCGCGCGGTGCGCCAAGAACGACGTCGCCGCGACGGTGGTCCCGGCGTTGCGGCGCTTCGCCGCCGCGACCGGCAGGTCCCGAACGCTCGCCTTCACCGCGGCGCGGTCGTCGGCCAGCCGGTCGAGCTGCGCGCCGGTCAGGCCCACCGTCGCGACTCCGTCGACGACGCCGATCGTCGCGGGCACCGCTCCGGCCGCGCGGATCTGCCGCTCGGCGGCCCGGGCCACCTCGCCGTTTTCCGGGCGCGGCAGCCCGTGGGTGATGATCGTCGACTCCAGCGCCACGACCGGGCGGCCCTCGGCGACTGCCTGCCGGACCTCGTCGGACACCACCGGCAGCGACATCGCATCCTCCAGCCGTCTCGCGAGGACAACGCCGACGCGGTGCGCCGCGCGGGGAATTTCCCCCGGTCCGCGACCGGGGAAGATGTGAGCATATAGGGATGCAGCAGCCGGATACGCCGTTTCGGCCGGTCGCGCCCGCGATCGAGCTGCCGGCCATGGAGCGGCACATCATCGAGTGGTGGCGCGCCCGCGAGGTGTTCGAGCGCAGCCTCGCCCAGTCCGCCGGCGGTCCGCGCTGGGTGTTCTACGAGGGCCCGCCGACGGCCAACGGGATGCCCGGCACGCACCACGTCGAGGCGCGGGCGTTCAAGGACGTCTTCCCGCGGTTCAAGACGATGAAGGGCTGCTCCGTGCCGCGCCGCGCGGGCTGGGACTGCCACGGGCTGCCGGTGGAGCTGGCCGTCGAGCAGGAGCTCGGCATCAGCGGCAAGCCGGACATCGAGCGCATCGGCGTCGCCGAGTTCAACGCCCGCTGCCGGGAGTCGGTGCAGCGCTACGTCGGCGAGTTCGAGGCGGTGACGAGGCGGATGGGCTACTGGATCGACCTGTCCGAGGCCTACTGGACGATGTCGCCGGGCTACGTGGACAGCGTGTGGTGGGCGCTGAAGCAGATCTTCGCCGCCGGCCTGCTGGTCGAGGACTACCGGGTGGCTCCGTACTGCCCGCGCGACGAGACGACGCTGTCCGACCACGAGGTGGCGCAGGGCTACGAGAACGTGCACGACCCGTCGGTCTACGTGCGGTTCCCCGTCGACGGCCCGATCGCCGGGCACCACGACGTCGACCTGCTGATCTGGACGACCACGCCGTGGACGCTGGTTTCCAACACCGCGGTCGCGGTGCACCCGGCGGTCGACTACCAGGTGGTGCGTACCGTGCGCGGCACCGTCGTGGTGGCCGAGCCGCTGGTCGAGGCGGTGCTCGGCGCGGACGGCGAGGTGCTCGCGACGCTGCCGGGCGCCGAGCTGGCCGGGCTGCGGTACCGGCGGCCGTTCGACCTGGTCGACATCCCGGACGCGCACCGCGTGGTGCTCGCCGAGTACGTGTCCACGGAGGACGGCACCGGCCTGGTGCACCAGGCGCCCGCCTTCGGCGCCGACGACCTGGCCGTCTGCCGCGAGAACGACCTGCCGGTGGTGAACCCGATCGCCGGCAACGGCCGGTTCGCCGCCGATGTCCCGCTGGTCGGCGGAATGTTCTTCAAGGACGCCGACGCGGTGCTGGTCGAAGATCTCCAGCACCGCGATTTGCTGTTCCACTACAGCACTTTCGAGCACCCGTACCCGCACTGCTGGCGCTGCCACACGCCGCTGATGTACTACGCGCAGCTCTCCTGGTACATCCGCACCACGGCGATCCGGGAAGCGCTGCAGCGGGAGAACGAGCGCACGAACTGGTTCCCGGCGAACGTCAAGCACGGCCGCTACGGGAACTGGCTGGACAACAACGTCGACTGGGCGCTGTCGCGCAGCCGCTACTGGGGCACGCCGCTGCCGCTGTGGCGGTGCCCGGAAGGTCACGTCACGGCGATCGGATCCCGCGCCGAGCTGGGCGGGCTGACCGGCCAGGACTTCACCGACCTCGATCCGCACCGGCCGTACCTGGACGAGATCGAGTTCCCCTGCCCGACCTGCCGGCGCTCGGCGGCGCGGGTGCCCGAGGTCGTCGACGCGTGGTTCGACTCGGGCTCGATGCCCTTCGCGCAGCTCGGCTACCCGCACGCACCCGGCAGCGTCGCGGAGCTGGCGAGGACATATCCGGCGCAGTACATCTGCGAGGCGATCGATCAGACCCGCGGCTGGTTCTACACCCTGATGGCGGTCGGGACGCTGCTGTTCGACCGCTCCGCGTACGAGAACGTCGTGTGCCTGGGGCACATCATGGCCGAGGACGGCCGGAAGATGAGCAAGCACCTCGGCAACGTGCTGGAGCCGCTGCCGCTGATGGAGGCGCACGGCGCCGACGCCCTGCGGTGGTTCATGCTCTGCACGGGTTCGCCCTGGTCGGCGCGGCGGGTGGGGCACGGGCCGCTGCAGGAGATCGTCCGCAAGGTGCTCATGACGTACTGGAACACCGCGTCGTTCTTCAGCCGCTACGCCTCGCTCGTCGACTGGATCCCGGCGGACGCCGATCCGCCCGCAGAGCGCCCGATCCTGGATCGCTGGGTGCTCGCGCGGGTCAACCTGCTCGCCGAGCAGGTCGACGCTCGGCTGGAGGACTACGACACCGCGGGCGCCGGGCGGGCGCTGGCGGAGTTCGTCGACGACCTGTCGAACTGGTACGTCCGCCGCTCGCGGCAGCGCTTCTGGGACGGCGACGGCAACGCCCTGCGCACGCTGTACGACTGCCTGGACGTGCTGACCAGGCTGCTCGCGCCGTTCGTGCCGTTCATCACCGAGCAGGTGTGGCAGGACATCATCCGCCCGGGCAGGCCGGGCGCGCCGGAGTCGGTGCACCTCGCCACCTGGCCGGAACCGGATCTCGCGCTGGTCGAGGCCGCCCTGCTGTCCGAAGTGGACGTCGAGCGCCGGCTCGCCGAGGCGGGCCGCGCCGCGCGCAAGAGCAGCGGCATCAAGGTGCGTCAGCCGCTCGGCCGCGCGCTGGTCAGCGCCACGTTGCCGGCGGAACTGCTCGCCGACCTCGCCGACGAGCTCAACGTGCGGCGCATCGAACCGCTCGGCAGCGCCGCGGGCGAGGTGCTGGACGTGTCGGTGAAGCCGAACTTCCGCGCCCTGGGCAAGCGGTTCGGCAACCGCACCCAGCAGGCCGCGGCGGCGGTCGGCTCCGCCGATCCGGCTGCCCTGGCCCGGGAGCTGCGCGCGACGGGCCGGGCCACGATCGAAGTCGACGGGCGGGCGGAGCCGCTCACCGGCGAAGACGTGATCATCAGCGAGGTGCCGCGCACCGGCTGGGTGGTGGAATCGCAGCGTGAGGTGACCATCGCACTGGACACCGCGATCACCCCGGATCTCAGGCGCGCGGGGCTGGCCCGCGAGGCGATCCGCTTCGTGCAGGACTGCCGCAAGCGGGACGGGCTCGACATCGCCGACCGGATCGCGTTGCGCTGGCGGGCGACCGGCGAGCTGCGCGAGGCTCTGCAGGCGCACGCCGAGGAGATCGCCGCCGCCGTCCTGGCCGTCGAGATCGGCGAAACCCCCGCTCCCGCCGGGGATTTCGCCGAACACTCCGATGCCGAGCTCGGCCTGTCGGTCTGGCTGCGCAAGATCACCGCGCAGTAGAAAGCCGCGGGTGGCGCACCACCCGCGGCTTTCTACTTCTGGTCGTGAGTCGTGATGGCCTGTCAGCCAGCACCGCTCACGGCATCGGGGTCAGGAACCGATCTGCGCCGCGATGTCGTCGTGGTAGGCGCCGACGCGGGCGTACACGCCGGGCTTGCCCGGGCGGGCGCAGCCCTCGCCCCACGACGTGACGCCGATCAGCTTGTTGTCCACGACCATCGGGCCGCCCGAGTCACCCTGGCAGGTGTCCACGCCGCCTTCCGGCACGCCGGCGCACACCATGGCGTCCTTGTTGTACTCGCCGTACGCGCCGCTGCAGGTCTCGTCCGAGACCACCGGCACGGTGGCCTTCTGCAGGTTGTCGGCCTGCTGGCCGCCCTCGGTGGTGTTGCCCCAGCCCAGGATCGTCGCCTGGCTGTCCGGCGCGTAGCCCGGGTCGTCGGCCGTGGCCAGCTCGATGGGCGCCTCCTGCACCGGCGCTTCGAGGGTGAGCACCGAGACGTCGAAGCCCTGCGCGGCGTCCTGGTACTCGGGGTGCACCCAGACGTTGGTCACCTTCGAGACGGTGCCCTCGTCCGAGGAGATCACGGTGCGGCCGCTGACCACGTTGATGTCGGTCGGCTGCGAGCCGACGGTGCAGTGCGCGGCGGTGAGGACCTTGTCCGGGGCGACCAGCGAGCCGCCGCAGAACTGCTGGCCGTCCGGGGTCACCAGCGCGACGGTGAACGGGTGGTCGGCGATGTTGGCGTCTTCGCCGCCGACGATGAACGGGCTGACGTCCGACGGCTGCGCTTGCGCGACGGAGGCCGTGGTCAGACCGGCGACGGCGATCGCTGCGACTCCGGCGAACCGGGCCAGGCGACGTGGGGCATCGACCATCGTTGTACTCCTTGTCCCAAGGGTCGCTTGCGAATCCTGCCCGGCGGCCTGCCTTCCGCCGGGCCGTTACGCACAGCGACGAACTTGATCGAAACGATATCGGCGCCCCGCCTACCGGGAAAGCCTCCGAATTTGCCGTTTTAACCAGTCCGCGCAACCACTTTCCACAGTTCGGAGCCCGAACGGCCTACACCGCGGGGTGCCGCGCGTCAACCTGCTCGACCACTTTTTCCTTGCCACCGAAGCGGATTCACCACGATCCGGCACGAACGCAGCGCGAACTCCCGCCGCCAATCAGACGAACGGTTCGCGAATCCCTTGGAATGCTCGACTTTCCGGCGCCCGGAGCGCGCAGCGACTGGAAATGTCCCCGGTGCACCCCGATTTGCACCGGGGACACCCCAACCTCGGCCGGACCCCTCCGACCGGTGTTCGCCATCGATCCCCGAACCGACGGCAGGCGCGTTCCGAGGCCCCGACCGCCTCGATCGGAACGTGCCACGTCTGGTTTACCTAATTCCCGGTGGAATATTCCAGAGCCAATCGGGGGAGCCCAACAGGTTGATCGTTGAACCTCTCGGCGTAACGCCCGCGACCACCTCGGATGACCTACCGCTGGCTTTGAAGCGGCGCAGCCGCTTAGCCCACCCTCGCAACCGGCACCGCCGCGGGTTCTCAGACGGTGCCTAGCGAGGACAGCCCCGACGCCGCGTATTGGACATACATAAGTCGGGGATCCCACAGCCAGGCGGCGTCTGTAACTCCCGCAGGGGGGCCGCCACCCGCACCGCCAGGCAAAACGAGTTTGGAAACAATCTCTACCGCGGCACCAGGCCCGCGTCGTAGGCGAGCAGCCCGGCCTGCAGCCGGTTCGCGCAGGACAGCTTCACCAGCATCCGCGACACGTAGCTCTTCACCGTCGCCTCCGACAGGAACAGCCGCTCGGCGATCTGCGCGTTGGACAGCCCCTGCCCCAGGCAGGTGAGCACCTCGATCTCGCGGTCGGTGAGGTCCCGCGCCAGCTCCACCGCCCGCTGCCGGCTGCTCTGCTCCTCCCCGGACGCCGCGAGCAGCCGCTTCTTCGCCTCCTGCGAGAGCACGGTGTGCCCGTCGGCGGCGACCCGCACCAGCCCGATCAGATCCTCCGGCGGCGTCGACTTGACCAGGAATCCCGCCGCCCCGGCCCGCAACGCGCGCAGCACGTACTTGTCGGCGTCGAAGGTCGTCAGAGCCACCACGGCCGGCGGATCGGGCAGCTTGCAGATGCGCTCGATCCCGGTCAGCCCGTCCACGCCGGGCATCCGCAGATCCATCAGCACCACGTGCGGCCGGTGCCGCACCACGCACTCGACGGCCGCCGCGCCGTCCTGCGCGTCGTCGACGACCTCGATGTCCTCGGCCGAACCGAGGATGGTGCGCAGGTGCGCGCAGACCATCGGCTCGTCGTCCACCACGACGACACGGATGGGATCACTCATCGCCGACCGCCTCCCCAGTGGGCACGTACGCAGGGAGTATCACATCCACCTCGAAGCCGCCGTCGGCGCCAGGTCGGGCGTGGAACGTGCCACCGACCAGCTCCACCCGCTGCTGCAGCCCCAGCAGGCCGGATCCAGATCCGCTGCCCGCCAGGTCTTCCGCGGCGCGGCCCGTCGGCTCGGTGTTGCGGATGACCAGCCGCAGCCGGTCGTCGCTGTAGAGCACGTGCACGCTCACCCGCGAACCGAACGCGTGCTTGTGGACGTTCGTCAGCGCCTCCTGCACCACTCGGTAAGCGGTCCGCCCGACGGCCGCCGAAACCATCGCCGGATCACCGTCCACAGTGAACTCAACGGGCACCCCGACCGCCTCGGACCGCCCGATCAGCTCCGACAGATCCGGCACCTCGGTCGGCGGGGCCGCGGTAGGGAGGCCGTCGTCGTCGGTCGAGCCGCGCCGCAGCACGCCGACGAGATCCCGCAGTTCCTCCAACGCCTCGCAGCCACTGGTGCGCAGCTCCTCGGCGGCCTGCCTGATCTCCGGATCCTTGGCGGCCACACCCAGCGCACCGGCCTGCAGCACCATGAGGCTGACCCGGTGCGTGACCACGTCGTGCATCTCGGTGGCCAGCCGCGTCCGCTCGTCCGCCCGGGCCTGCTCGGCGAGCAGCTCCTGCTCGTACTCGGCCCGCTCGACGCGTTCCCGCAACGCCTGCACGAGGCGGCGGCGCGCACCGATGTAGAGCCCCAGGACGGCTGGGAAGATCGTCCAGATCACCGAGACGACCAAGAGTTCGCGGAAGTTCGGGTCCCACGGCCGCATCGCGAGCACGGTGACGATGGCGACCATGTCCCAGGCGATGAACTGCTTGGTGCGGCCCTGCGTGTAGGCCGCGACGGCGTAGATGATCCACGGCGTCAGGCCCGGGACCCACGGATCGCCGTGCTGGTTGATCCCCAGCAGCGGCCCCGGTCCGAACTCGATCAGCAGCACCTGCGCGATCGAGAGCACCGTGTTGACGGCCATGATCGTCACCGGGAAGCGTCGCCGGACCAGCAACGATATGGCCAGCAGGGTCATCAGCAGGTCGTTCGCCCACAGCCCGCCGATCCAGTCGTACACCTCGGGCGGGGTGTCCGACGGGTAGAGGGCTTCGAGGACGCGGCCGAGCAGGTGCAACCCGATCACGAGGCACACGTCGAACGCGGCCTCGCGCTTGGAGTTCCACAACAGCCGCCACAACGGGCGCTTCACGTGGAACACGTTAGTTAACCGGATGTTCGGGATCGGCGAGGAACCCACTCGCGACGGCCAGACGTAGACGAAAGTTGCACCCGCCTCCGGGAGCCGCAACTTTCGGTCGATCGAAGCGCTACGAAGCGCAGTGTCGGCGAGATGATCAACCCGGCTTCAATGGATTCACAATCCAGTCGAGACCTGGGGGAAATGATGAGCGCCCAGCTGCTCAGCCCGCAACCACCACCGCCGACCCGAACCGAGATACCGCCGCTCGCGAAGGGGCCGGTGTACACCATCGCGGGTCTCGCCGCGGCCGCCCAGCTGGCGTTCAGCCCGTTCGGCGGCTACTGGATCGACGAGGTCTACATGCTCGCGGCCGGGAAGTACCACCCGGACTGGGGCTACGTCGACCAGCCGCCGTTGGCGCCGCTGATCGCGGCGGCGATGGACTGGATCGCCCCGGGGATGCTGCCGGTGCTCCGGCTGCCCGCGGTGCTCGCGACCGCCGCGATCGTCGTGCTGACCGCGATGCTGGCCCGCGAGTTCGGCGGCGACCGGCGGGCCCAGGCGGTGGCCGGCGCGGCCGGAGCCACCGGCCTGTGGACCGTGCTGGTCGGGCACTGGGTCACGCCATACACCTTCGAACCGCTGCTGTGGCTCGTGCTCACGTGGTGCTTGGTGCGCTGGGTCCGGCTGCGCGACCTGGGCCGGCCGGATGATCGACTGCTGCTGCTGTTCGGCGTGGCGCTCGGCATCAACATGCAGATGAAGTTCCAGGTCGCGATCCTGTGCGTGGCGTTGCTGATCAGCGTGCTCCTGGTCGGCCCGCGGGACATCCTGCGCCGCCCGATGTTCTGGGGCGGCGTCGGCATCGCGGCGCTGATCGCCCTGCCGACGGTGCTCTGGCAGGCGTTCAACGGCTGGCCGCAGCTGCAGATGGGCGCGATCGTCGCGGACGAGTCGCCGATACTCTCCGGTGGCCGCGGCGGCACCGCCGTGAACCTCGTGCTCTTCGCCGGTGTCGCCGGCACCGCGCTGTTCCTGTTCGGACTGTGGCGGCTCATGCGCTCCCCCGAGCTGCGGTCGTACCGGTTCTTCGCCATCGCGACCGTGCTGCTGTACGTCTTCTTCATCGCAACGGCCGCGCGGCCGTACTACCTGATCGGTCTCTACGGCGTGTCGATCGCCGCCGGAGCCGTCGGGTTCCAGCGGCGCCGGGAATCCCGGCGGACCCGATTCGGCTGGACGGCTTGGCCGGCCTTCGCGCTGTCGGGCGCGGCGGCGGGCTACATGATGTGGGCGTCCACGACCATGACCCAGATGTTCGGGACGGCGGACGCGGATTCGCTGGCCCGCGACGCCTCCGCCGCGTACACGGCGCTGCCGCCGGAACAGCAGCAGCACACCGCGATCCTCGGCGACAGCTACATCGTCGCCGCGATGCTCGAAGTCGGTGGCGCGCAACACGAACTGCCGCAGGTCTACAGCCCGCACCGCGGCTACGGCTACTTCCCGCCGCCGACCGAGGAGATCGACTCCGTGCTCGTCGTCGGCGACCCGACCGATCTGCGGACGCGGTTCTCCGACGTCCGTCAGTTGACCGACGGCGAAATTCCGATCTGGCTCTGCACCGGCAAACTCGGCGCCTGGACGGAAATCTGGCCGCAGCTCAAGTCGCTGTGAGCCTGCCGCACCGCACCGGTTTCCCGGCCGGTACCGGCCGGCCGGGAAACCCGCGAGGCGCTGCGACAATGGCCGCACCAAGGCGAGACAGAGAGGGGCCGACAGTGGCCGCCCGAACCAACACGAACTCCGCCGGGCTCCGGCTCCGGCCACCGCGCAACCGGGTCGAACGCCGCGCCATCGGCTGGTGGACGACGCAGGCCCTGGTCTTCGTCGCCCCGCTGCTGATCGCGCTGGCGGTCACGGCGGTGTTCATCCCACCGGCGCGGTTCTGGCTGCTCCTCGCGCTCGTCGTGGTCGCCGTGCTCGGCGTGCCCTACGTGCTGGTGATGCCGCAATGGCGGTACCGCGTGCACCGCTGGGAAACCACCGAGGACGCCGTCTACACGGCCGAGGGCTGGCTGAGCCAGGAATGGCGCATCGCGCCGATGTCCCGCATCCAGACGGTGGACACCGTGCGCGGCCCGCTGCAGCAGCTGTTCAACCTGTCCAGCGTCACGGTCACCACGGCGTCCGCGGCCGGCCCGCTGACGATCGCCGGCCTCGACCGGGACGTCGCGGCGTCGCTCGTCGAGCACCTGACGGCCACCACGCAGGCCACTCCGGGAGATGCCACATGAGCAGCGTCATCGACGGGCAGTGGCGGCGTCTGGATCCGAAGACCATCGCGGCGGCCGCCGTCCTGGTGCTGGCGCCGCTGGTGCCGACCGCGGGGATCATGTTCCTGTCGGACGCCAAGCCCGGAACCCTGCTGGTCACCGCGCTGATCTGGGGCGGCATCGCGGTGCTGATCTCCGGGTACACCGCGGCGGACTGGTGGCTCACCTGGTACCGGATCACCGAGGAGCGCTTCGAGCTGCGCCACGGCGTCCTGACCCGTAACCACCGCTGGATCCCGCGCGAGCGGATCCGCAGCGTCGACCTCACGGCGGATCCGAGCCACCGGCTGTTCCGGGTCACCACGGTCAAGGTCGGCACCGGTGGCCAGGCCAGCGATGCCAGCGAGCTCAAGCTCGACGCGATCTCCCGCCACCACGCCGAATCCCTGCGCCAGGAACTGCTGTTCGGCAGTTCGTCCACTTCGGACACTGCACCGTACCGCGAGCCGGCCACCGAGCCGGCCATCGCGGCGGGCACCGCGGCGGGCACCGCGGCGGGCAGCACCTCCGGCAGCACCGCGGCGAGCGCCGGGATCGGCGAGACCACGCTCGCCCGCCTCAACCCCGCGTGGTTCCGCTTCTCCGCGCTGACCGTGTCGTTCATGCTGATCGTCTGGGGCGCGATCGCCTCGGCCGTCGGGTCGTTCAAAGAACTGCTGGCGAATTTCGGCGTCTTCGACAGCATCGCGCACGCCGTGCTGGCGTCGTCGCTGTGGCTGGTCATCGGGGCCACGGCCGCCATCGCGCTGGTCGTGGGCGTGCTCGGTGCCATCGTTCTGTCCGTGGAGATGTGGTGGGGCTTCCGGCTGACCCGGGAGCGGGGCGACACGCTGCGGGTGAAGCGCGGGTTGCTCACCACCCGGTCGGTCTCGCTGGAGGAACGCCGCCTGCGTGGCGTCGAACTGGCGGAGCCGCTGCTGCTGCGCTGGGCCCGCGGCGCGCGGCTGCACGCCGTTGCCACCGGGTTGAACCAGAAGCAGGAAGAACACCAGCCGGACAACAAGACCCTGCTGCCGCCGGCTCCCCGCGCGGAGGCGCACCGGGTGGCGACCGAGGCCCTGCGGGAGCGGGAGTCGCCCTTCCGCGGCGAACTGC
Source organism: Saccharopolyspora sp. NPDC050389 (assembly GCF_040655595.1). Classification (NCBI taxonomy): domain Bacteria; kingdom Bacillati; phylum Actinomycetota; class Actinomycetes; order Pseudonocardiales; family Pseudonocardiaceae; genus Saccharopolyspora; species Saccharopolyspora sp. NPDC050389. The sequence continues at coordinate 158,632 of NZ_JBFAKG010000003.1, read as the reverse complement.
GCCGGCACCCGCGAGCCGCGCTGCGGCGGCGCATCACCTGGGCTCTCGTTTCGGCCGTGCCGTTCATCGCGGCGGCCGTGGTGGCCGCGGTGTTCGGCTGGTTGCCGGTCGCGGCGACCGTGGCCGTGGGGGTGGTCACGGTCGCGGTGGCGGTCGGTTTCGCGCTCGACGCCTACCGCAACCTCGGCCACGAGATCACCGATCGCTACCTGATCGCCCGCTCCGGCACCGGGATTCGCCGCACTGTCGCCCTGCAACGCGAGGGGATCATCGGCTGGCGCATCAACCGGACCGTGTTCCAGCGGCGCTCGGATCTGTTGACCATCGGTGCGACGACAGCAGCCGGGAACAGCGTCTACGAGGTGCACGACGTGAGCACCGAGGCGGGCCTGCGGCTGGCGGAGGAGGCGGTCCCGGGGCTGCTCGCGCCGTTCCTGCAACGGGGCTGACCTGCCGGGCGCCTGTCCGGTGGATGGTGGCTCCGCTCTCCCCGGGAGCGGAGCCACTGCTGGTCAGGAGTCGAAGCTGCCGTGCTTCAGGCCGCGCACGAACTCGTTCCAGCGCTGTACCGCGACGGTTATCTGGCCGGCGGCACGGTTCTTCGTGTCGCGAACTCCGACGAAGTCGGAACCGAAGCCGACTTCGACGCACTGGCCCTGGCCCTGGGTCCGGGTGCTCGTGCGCCAGCCGGTGATGCTTGCCATCTACAGCTCTCCTATACGTTGTTGAAGGAGTTGAATGGAACCTTCAGGATCTATCGCATGCGCCCGTAAATGGTCCATCATCATCACGTAGTTCGATAGCTCGATCTCCCTTTCGAGGTAAAGCCCGCCCACATGGGTTTCCAGATAAACCACGTCCGGGTCAATTTGATTCGGGTAGCGCAGGATGACGAACGGCCCGGCCTGGGCGGGATGGGCACCGGCGTCCAGCGGCATGACCTGCAGCGTCACGTGCGGCATTTCCACCAGCTTGAGCACGTGTTCCAGCTGGCGGCGCAGCACTCCGTTGCCACCGACGCAGCGCCGCAACGCCGCTTCTCCGACGACCGCCCACAGCTCCAGCGGGTTCGCACCGACGACCCGCTGCTGGCGCTGTATTCGCAGATCGACTCTTCGGATAATTTCCGAATCATCCGCTCGAATGAGCGTCGCCTTGGTCAGCGCATACGCGTATTCGCGCGTTTGGAGCAATCCCGGAATGGCCTCGGACTCGTAGGTGTGAATTGAAGATGCTTCGGCTTCCAGCCCTACGTAGGTCTCGTACCACTCCGGCAGCACATCGCTGTAGGAATGCCACCAACCGTGTTTCCTGGCATCTCGCGCCAGGTTGATCAGCTGGTCCCGCTCGGCCCTGTCCACCCCGTAGAAGTCCAGCAGTGCCGAGACATCGCCGACAGAAGGCGACCGCTTGGCGGTTTCGAAGCGCCCGATCTTGGCCTGCGTGCAGCCGAGGTGGGTGGCGGCCTGCTGCTGGGTGACCTCGGCTTGCGCCCGCAGCCGCCGCAATTCCGCGGCCAGGCGACGACGGCGCACCGTGGGACTGACTGTCATGATCCCCATACTCCACGCATCCCCACATTGCGTCACCACCCCATCACCCTTACGACATAAGTGTCACCGGCATATTCCGGTGATTGCGCCGAATGGGCGTCACCCGGATTGCGGCTCGCCAGGCTCCCGTTTGCCGTGGCAGGCAAAAGCGAATCCGCGCGGCACAACGCAGCGGCGCCCCGCCCTGGCTCGCAGGACGGGGCGCCGCTCGGTCGCGGAACGGCGGCTTACGGCCGCGGCACGTTGCGCAGGTTGCTGCGCGCGAGCTGCACCATCTTGCCCACGCCGCCGGAGAGAACCGTGCGGCTGACCGCGAGCGCGAACCCCTTCACCTGATCACCGGTGATCCGCGGCGGGATCGACAGCGCGTTGGGATCGGTCACCACGTCCACCAGCGCCGGCCCCGGTCGGCCCAACGCGTCGGCCAGCGCGTCGCGCACCTCGCCTGGCTTCTCCACCCGCACCGAGTACATCCCGGCGGCGGCCGCCAGCGCGGCGAAGTCGACGTGCTCGTGATCGGTGCCGAAGTCGGGCAGCCCGTCGACCAGCATCTCCAGCTTCACCATGCCCAGCGAGGAGTTGTTGAAGACCACGACCTTCACCGGCAGCCGGTGGGTGCGCAGCGTCAGCAGGTCGCCGAGCAGCATGGAAAGCCCGCCGTCGCCGGACATCGAGATCACCTGGCGCCGCGGCTCGGCGATCTGCACGCCGATGGCCTGCGGCAGCGCGTTGGCCATCGAACCGTGCACGAAGGAACCGAGCACCCGCCGCCGGCCGTTCGGCGTGATGTAGCGGGCCGCCCACACGTTGCACATCCCGGTGTCCACTGTGAACACCGCGTCGTCGGCGGCGAGGTCGTCGAGGACGTCGGCGACGTACTCCGGGTGGATCGGCACCTGCGTCTCGACGTTCCGCGTGTAGGCGTCGACGACGCGCTCCAGCTGGCCGGCGTGCTCGCGCAGCATCCGGTCCAGGAAGGACCGGTCCGCCTTCTGCGAAACGCGCGGCAGGACGGCGCGGATGGTCTCCGCGACGTCGCCGTGCACGGCGAGGTCCAGCACCGTGCGCCGCCCGAGGTGCGCGGGTTCGATGTCGACCTGCACGGTGTGGGCCTGCGGCAGGAAGTTGTCGTACGGGAAGTCGGTGCCCAGCAGCACGACCAGGTCCGCGCGGTGCATCGCGTCGTAGCAGGCGCCGTAGCCGAGCAGCCCGCTCATCCCGACGTCGAAGGGGTTGTCGTACTGGATCCACTCCTTGCCCCGCAGCGCATGCCCGACCGGCGCGTTCAGCCGCCCGGCGAGTTCCATGACCTCCTGGTGCGCGCCACGGGTTCCCGAACCGCAGAACAACATCGGCCGCTCCGCCGCATTCAGCTTCTCCGCCAGCGCGGCCACCTGGTCCCCGGACGGCACCACCACCGGCGGCTCGCACTCGACGATGCCCTGGCCGGTGGGCCGGGCGGCCGGCTTCTGCGCGACATCGCCCGGCAGCACCAGCACCGAGACGCCGCGCCGGCCGGACGCGGTCTGGATCGCGGTGCGCAGCAGGCGCGGCATCTGCTCGGGCTGCGAGAGCAGCTCGCAGAAGTGGCTGCACTCGTTGAACAACTCCTCGGGATGGGTCTCCTGGAAGAACCCGGTCCCGATCTGCTCGGACGGGATGTGCGAGGCGAGCGCCAGCACCGGCGCGCCGCTGCGGTGCGCGTCGAACAGGCCGTTGATCAGGTGCAGGTTGCCCGGCCCGCAGCTGCCCGCGCACACCGCCAGCCGCCCGGTCAGCTGCGCTTCGGCACCGGCGGCGAACGCTGCGGCCTCCTCGTGGCGCACGTGCACCCACTCGATGCCTTCGGTGCGGCGGACCGCGTCTACCACCGGGTTGAGGCTGTCCCCGACGATGCCGTAGATCCGGCGCACGCCGGCCTGCACGAGCACTTCGATGAACTGGTCGGCGACGGTGGGCATGGTGATCCTCCGGCGATCGGTGAGGCGGGCCACCCACCCGTCTACGCGGGGTGTTCGCGACCCGCAACTCGAAACCGGCGATAGCCCTTCCGGGGGACGCCGGTAACGAACCGGGCGGCGGAGTCGATCTGCAACACGTCGACAACGAAATCGTCGAAATCCCCTGCCACCGGAAGGAAATCGCGGTGTCCGTCCGCCTGTACACCACCTGCGCGCTGGCCCTGACCGTCTCGGCGGTCGCCGGACTGCTCGTCGGCGGACTCATCGCGACAGCGGACCGCGTCCCCGCCCAACCGCAGATCACCCAGGTCTCGCAGCTGATCCCGGCCACCGGCGAGCTCCCGCGCGAGTGATCGTCGCTTCACCGCCCCACGAGCCGGTCGGGCGCATCGGCTAGCGTCGGGAGCATGAGCGAACAGAATCGACTCTCGACCGGCGACAAGGCACCCGAATTCGCGCTGCAGGACGCCGACGGCAACACCGTGTCCCTGAACGACTACCGGGGCCGTTCCGTGGTGGTCTACTTCTACCCGGCGGCGAGCACGCCCGGCTGCACCAAGGAGGCCTGCGACTTCCGGGACAGCCTGGCGGTGCTCAACGACGCGGGCTTCGACGTCCTCGGGGTCTCCCCGGACCAGCCGGCAAAGCTGGCGAAGTTCCGCGACGAGGAGGGCCTGACCTTCCCGCTGCTGTCGGACGCGGACAAGTCCGTGATGACGGCGTGGGGCGCGTTCGGCGAGAAGCAGAACTACGGCAAGACGGTGCAGGGCGTGATCCGGTCGACCTTCGTGGTGGACGCGGAGGGCAAGATCGCCAAGGCGCTGTACAACGTGAAGGCCACTGGCCACGTGGACCGGCTCCGCAAGGATCTCGGAGTCTGACCGTTGGGCACCGACCCGGCCGGTGCCCCTCCCATTTCGCCTTCCAATTTTGCCTGAAATGGGGCAGCCCACCCCGGCGCCCACGTGACCAAGAGGGCCTCGTCCTGATCGGCGGGGCTCCGATTTTGCCTAAGAACTGGGCAGCCGCGCTGGCCCCCACGAGGGCCTCGCCCCGGTTGGTGGGGTTCCGATTTTGCCTGAAATCGGGCGTTCTCCCGCCCGTCAGTCGAGGGCCATGTAGATCGCCACTCCGGCTGCGATCACCACCACCAGGTAGCGCAGCAGGTTCGACGGGAGCTTCTGGGCCAGCTTCCCGCCGACGAAGCCGCCGAGCACCGTGGTGGGCACCAGCATCAGCACCGCGATCCAGTCCACCGGCGCGATCAGCGCGTAGACGACCAGCGTCACGGCGCTGCCGATCATGCCCAGCCAGCTCTTCAGCGCGTTGAGCCGGCGCATGCTGTCGGTGGCGGCCAGCACCAGGATCGCGATCAGGATGACGCTGCGCGCGCCGCCGAAGTAGCCGCCGTAGATCGAGGCCAGGAAGATTCCCACCGTCAGCAGCACGGTGCGGTCCGGGGCGTCCTCGCCGGGCGTGCCCAGCCACTTGCGGATGGTGTTCTGGAACGCCATCAGCACGGCGGACAGCCCCACCAGCGCGGGCACCACGGCGTCGAACACCTTGCCCGGCAGGACCATCAGCAGCACGCAGCCCAGCGCCGATCCGACAGCCGCGGCCACCGTGGTCAGCCACAGCCGCCGCGGCGTGCCGGTGAGGTCCTTGCGCTGGCTGATCGCGGCCCCGACGAATCCGGGGCCCTGCGCCACCGAGTTGGTCACGTTGGCCACCAGCGGCGACATCCCGGTCGCCAGCAGGGCCGGGAAGACCAGCAGGGAGCCGCCTCCGGCCACGGCGTTGATCGCGCCGGACAGGAAGCCGACGACGACGAGCAGCGCCAGTTCGAGCCAATCCGTGAACACGACTTCTGAAGTTAGCTTCTGGAACGACTCAAGTTCACACCGGGGCGAGCGGCATCACACCGCGATCCCGCCCGACGGGACGATTGCCCCGCCTCGGGAACACCACTACCGTTTCATAACCTCGTTATGAAACCTCGCAGAAGGGTATTCGCCGTGAGCAACCCGTTCACGCAGGGCAACTACGCACCGGTCCGGCAGGAGCGCACCTGCACCGATCTGACCGTCGTCGGCGAGATCCCCGACCACCTGGACGGCCGCTACCTGCGCAACGGCCCCAACCCGATCTCCGAAATCGACCCCGACACCTACAACTGGTTCATGGGCGACGGGATGGTGCACGGCATCCGGCTCCGCGACGGGAAGGCCGAGTGGTACCGCAACCGCTGGGTCCGCTCCCCCGCCGCCACCAAAGCGCTCGGCGAACCACCGCGCCCGCGCAATCCCCGCGCCGGGCTGGACGTCCTCGGTGCGAACACCAACGTCATCGGCCACGCCGGGCGCACGCTCGCCCTGGTCGAGGGCGGGGCGACGAACTACGAGCTGACCGACGAACTGGACACGGTCGGCCCGTGCGACTTCGACGGCACGCTGCCGGGCGGCTACACCGCGCATCCCAAGCGCGATCCGGAAACCGGCGAACTGCACGCGGTGTCGTACTTCTTCGGCCGTGGCAACACGGTGCAGTACTCGGTGATCGGGGCGGACGGGCGCGCCCGGCGCACGGTCGACGTGGCCGTGTCCGGCAGCCCGATGATGCACGACTTCTCGCTGACCGAGAACTACGTGGTGCTCTACGACCTGCCGGTGAGCTTCGACGCGCGCCAGGCGGTCGAGGGCACCGTTCCGGCGTGGCTGCGCCGCCCGGCCCAGCTGGTGGTGTCGGCGCTGATCGGCCGGGTCCGGGTGCCGGACCCGATCACCGCGCGGATGGGCAGCTTCGTCCCGGCGAACCGGTCGTTCCCGTACCGCTGGAATCCGCGCTATCCGGCGCGGATCGGCGTGCTGCCGCGACGCGGCGGCGCACGCGACGTCCGCTGGTTCGACGTCGGGCCGTGCTACGTCTTCCACCCGCTGAACGCCTACGAGACCGAAACCGGCCTGGTCCTGGAGATCGTGCGGCACGCGAAGGTCTTCGACTCGAACCTGCACGGCCCCACCGAAGGAGCCCCGACGCTGGACCGCTGGACGGTGGACTTCAAGACCGGCCGCGTCCGGGAGGAGCGCCTCGACGACCGCGAGCAGGAGTTCCCGCGGGTGGACGAGCGGCTGGTCGGCAAGCGCCACCGCTACGGCTACTCAGTCGGCGGAGACACCCTGTTCAAGCACGACATGACGACCGGGAAGACGGAAACCCGCAGTTTCGGCAGGGAAAACCAGGTCGGCGAGTTCGTCTTCGAACCGAGAACCCCGGAAGCGGCGGAAGACGACGGAGTCCTGATGGGCCTGCGCTACTCGGCGACGGAGGAACGCAGCGACCTACTGCTGCTGGACGCGGAAACCCTGGAAACGGTGGCAGAAGTCCAACTCCCGGACCGGGTCCCCAACGGCTTCCACGGCAACTGGGTCCCATCGAGCTCGTGAGTGATCGTTTCCGGTTCTTACCGGAAACGATCACTCACGACACCCGACCAGCACATTCGCCCCAGCACATTCGCCCCAGTGCGATCGCGGCACGCGTCAGAGGAGTACGACGGCGTCCCCGACCTGCACCGACCCCGGGGTCGCGACCGTCGCCAGCGCATCCAGGCGGGTGTCGTGCGCCTTGGCGATGGCTCGCAGCACCATCGATGAGTGCGGCAGATCCTGTTGGGCCTCGTTGATCATCACGCACCGCTCGCTCGATCGCACGAACTCGACGCACAGGCCGCTCCCGATCCGCGCCTTGCTCCCGAACCACTCGTCCTCCACGAAGGGAGGGGTGCCCGGCGGCGTGCGAACCAGGAGATTCGGCCGGAACCGCCGCTCGTCGACCGGAACATCGGGGACGACCGAGCGCACCCAGCCGAGGGTGGCGGTGGTCAGGACGCTCAGCGGGAGCTGGTCGAAGTGGGAGATGGCTCCCTCGCGCGCCACTTCGACATCGTCCCGGCCGAGGTAGTCGCGAACGTAGGCCGTCGGGTCCGCAACGGCCACGCCGCGCGGGTCCAGCAGTTCCGGCTCGTCGGCGTCGTCCAGGTAGCGAGAACGCAGCTCCAGCAGGCCGGGCATCCGCCGGAAGCGACGGGTGCTCTTCCCCGAACCGAACTTGCCCTCGGCGTCGCGCACCGCGAAAAGCCGGTCCCCGCGAAGACCTCGCGCATCGACGTCGACCCGGTGCAGCGGCTCACCGCCGGTCGACTTGATCGGGTACCGCCAGATCCGCTCGACCACTCCCATCACCCGGACGAGGCTACCGACGCCGCCGCTAGTGGAGGGCACTGCCGGCCTGCCACTGGTCCCAGGACAACGACCAGTCGCCGTAGGTGTCCCACACCGGCAGCGCCGGGCCGCCGGAGTTGGTGATCTCGACGACGTCGCCGAGCCCGAAGTGGTCGAAGAACCACTGCGCGTTTGCCTGGTCGAGGTTGATGCAACCGTGCGAGACGTTGGAGCTGCCCTGCTGGGCGACGCTGGCCGGGTTCTCGTGCACGAACTCGCCGTCGTTGGAGATGCGTTCGGCGAAGAACTCGTCGGACCGGTAAGCCTTCGGGTCGGGCGGGCACACGCCGTAGGTGCAGGAGTCCATCGTGTACTTCTGCTGCTTGTCCGAGATCACGTGCGCACCGAGGTGGGTCGGAGTGATGTCCTTGCCCATGCTGATGGGCATCGTGTTGACGAGCTGACCGTTGTGGAAGACCTGCATCTGCTCGGTGTTGCCGTCGGCCTTCGCGATCCAGGAATCGTGCACCGCGAAGTCGATGCTGCGGTCGGTTTCCCCGTACACACCGCCGCCGAGGTCGACGCCGTAGAGGTTGATCTTCAGCGAGACCTTCGTGCCCGGCTTCCAGTAGTTCTGCGGCCGGTAGTGCACTTCCTTGTCGGAAAGCCAGTACCAGCCGCCAGGCTGGCCGGGAGTGCTGCTGATCTGCAGCGCCTTCTCCGCGGCGGCGTGGTCGGTGATGGCGTGGTCGAACCGGACGACGATGGGCTGCCCGACACCCACGTCGTGGGTGGAAGGCGCCGGGACGACGCTCGGGTACGCCTGCGCCTTGGGGGCGAGCGTGTGGATCGACTTGTGCTCGGTGGTGGTCTTCCCGTCGCCGTCGACGACCGTCGCGGTCACGTCGTAGGCCTTGTCGTAGGCGAGCACTTCGGTGGTGCGCCAGTCGGTCTGGCCGTCGGCCATCTGCCCGGAGACCTGCTTGCCGTCGGGATTGGTCACGGTGACGGCCGTGAGCCTGCCGTTCTGAACCCGAACCTCGATTGGCGTGGTCGGGTTCACCTGGTCGCCACCGGCGGCCGTGATGTCGACCACCGGCGCGAGCTTCGGAGGCGGCACAGCACCCTGCCCACCACCTCCGGCCGGAGAGCAGCCGGAGACTCCGACCAACGTCCCGAGAACAAGACCTACAACAAAGACCCGAAAACGGGCAAATTCCCGCTGTCGAATACCACGGCTCATTTTCCCAGCCTACTCAGAAGACCGGTTTCCCCGCCGTCGGCGAATCACGCGGCACAACAGAGCAAGAACAACGAGATGTCGCATCGACGCAATTAATCCGAATTCAGCGGAATTGCCCCGTATTCAATCACGGAATGTTCCGGCACTACGACCATTCGTCACACCCCGCGCACACCACAGCCTCCGGCGAGCCCCTGCCCTGGCAATGACTCATCTCAATTGACCAGCACATTTGTCCGAAACCGGCCGAAACCGGCGATTCCCAGGAAGATCGGCCTTGCCTGTGAGCCAGGCAGCGATCAAGTGCCGGTGTCACGGTTGTCGATCAGCTTCCCTTCTCCCAGCCGAGAAGTTCCGTCGTGTGCACCGAACCCCTGAAATGAAGAGCGCCTTTGACCGACGATGCCGGCCAAAGGCGCTCATTCGTAACGCTGTGGGTGTCTGGTTCAGCCCGCGAGTTCGCGCAGCGCCGGGAGCAGGAGTCGCAGTGCCCGGCCTCGGTGGGAGTCCGCGTCCTTTTCCTCCGGCGAAAGCTCCGCGCTGGTCCGGGTTTCTCCTTCTGGGACGAAGATCGGGTCGTAGCCGAAGCCGTTGGCTCCGCGCTCCGCGCGGATCACCTTGCCTCGCCATTCGCCGCGCACCACGGTTTCCTTGCCGTCCGGCAGCACCAGCGCCGACGCCGACACGAACGCCGCTCCTCGGCGCTCGTCCGGGACGTCCGCGAGCTGGCCCAGCAGGAGGTCCAGGTTCGCCTGGTCGTCTCCGTGCTTGCCCGACCAGCGGGCCGACAGGACTCCCGGCATCCCGTTGAGCGCGTCGACCGCGATGCCCGAATCGTCCGCGATCGCCGGCAGGCCGGTGGCCTTCGCCGCGTCCGCGGCCTTGGCGACCGCGTTCTCCTCGAACGTCGCGCCGGTTTCCGGAGCCTCCGGGAACTCCGGGACGTCGGCCAGGCCGATGACCTCCACACCCGTCACGCCCTCGGCGACCAGGATTCGGCGCAGCTCCACCAGCTTCTTCTGGTTCCGCGTGGCCAGCAGCACTCGCGTCATGCCGCGCTCCCCGGGAGTTCGCCCGGGTAGGGCTCGGCCAGCGCCGCCGACTGGAGCTGGGCCAGCTTGGCGCAGCCGTCCAGCGCGAAGTCGATCATCTTGTCCATCGTGGACCGCGTGTAGGTGGCGCCCTCGCCGGTGCCCTGCACCTCCACCAGGGTGCCGTGGTCGGTGGCCACCACGTTCATGTCCACCTCGGCGCGGGAGTCCTCCTCGTAGGGCAGGTCCAGCCGCACCCGGCCGTCCACCACACCGACGCTCACCGCCGCGACCGAGCAGGACAGCGGCTTCGGGTCGGACAGGCGACCGGCCGCGCCCAGCCACGTCACCGCGTCGGCCAGCGCCACGTAGGCGCCGGTGATCGCGGCGGTGCGGGTGCCGCCGTCGGCCTGGATCACGTCGCAGTCCAGCGTGATGGTGTTCTCGCCGAGCGCCGCCATGTCGATGCAAGCCCGCAACGAGCGGCCAACCAACCGGCTGATCTCGTGCGTGCGGCCGCCGATGCGGCCCTTCACCGACTCGCGGGCGCTGCGGGTGTTCGTCGACGACGGCAGCATCGCGTACTCGGCGGTCACCCAGCCGAGTCCGGAGCCGGTCCGCCAGCGCGGGACGCCCTCCTGGACGCTGGCCGCGCACAACACCCGGGTCTTGCCGAATTCCACCAGCACCGAACCGGCCGGCCAGTCCTGGTATCCGCGCGTGATCCGCACCTCTCGGAGCTGGTCATCGCTCCGCCCATCCGCTCGTGCCACGCCCCCAACCCTAAGCCCGCCCTGCAGCGGACCCGTCGCGGGTGCCTAGACGTCGTAGGTGCGGTCGGCGGCGACGAGCTCGGTCGGGCCGTCGAACGCCGCCTTCGCCTCGGCGAGGATCTCCTCGCGATCCGCCCACGGCACGAGGTGCGTGAGCAGCAGGCGGCGGACTCGGGCCGTTTTCGCCACCTCCGCCGCCTGACGCCCGGACAGGTGCACGCCTTCCGGCGCGTCCGGGAAGTCCGCCCAGGACGCCTCCGACAGCAGCACGTCGGCGTCCGCGGCGAGCTCGGTCAGCTGCGGGCACGGCCCGGTGTCGCCGGTGTAGGCCAGCACCTTGCCCTCGGCCGCCACGCGAAATCCCCAGGCCTCGCACAGATGCGCCATCGGCACCGCCTGCACCTCGAACGGGCCGACGCGCACCGGCTCCGCGGCAATCGGGATGAAGTCGAACACATCCGACAGATCGGTTTCGGCGCGCTCCGCGGCGTTCGGCGCGTAGAGGGCCGCGAACCGCTCCGGGGCGTTCTCGGGCGCGATCACCGGTAACCGCCGCGCGGTCGCGTCGTACGGGGGCCTCGGGTGGTAGCGGCGCAGCACCGTCAGCGCGGCGAAGTCCGCGCAGTGGTCAGGGTGCAGGTGGCTGAGGAACAACGCGTCGAGCTGGAACGGGTCGACGAACCGCTGCATCGCGCCGAGCGTGCCGTTGCCGAGATCGAGCGCGATGCGCGTGCCGCCGGACTCCAGCAGGTATCCGGACGACGGCGAATCCGGGCCGGGAAAGCTGCCGGAACAACCGAGGATCGTCAGCTTCATGCGATGGAGCTTGACACGGTCAGCGGCCGAACGGCATCGGCCACCACGGCCGGACCGAGGAAGCGAGCCGCCAACCGGGCAAACCTCTCCGGCGCGCCGGTGGCGCGGAACTCGTGCTCGGGCACCGTCTCCGGGTCGGCGAGCAGGTCGTTCTCGGTGAGCGCCCGCAGCACGTCCTTGGCCGTTTCCTCCGCGCTGGAGACCAGCGTCACATGATCGCCCATCGCGAGCTGCAGCACGCCGGTGAGCATCGGATAGTGCGTGCAGCCGAGCACCAGGGTGTCGACGTCGGCCTGCTGCAACGGGTCCAGGTAGCTCTGCGCTAGGCCGAGGATCTGCCGGCCGCTGGTGATGCCGCGCTCGACGAACTCCACGAAGCGCGGGCACGCGACCGTGGTGAGCGTGATGTCCCGGGCTGCGGTGAACGCGTCGTCGTAGGCGCGGGACTGGATGGTGGCCTTGGTGCCGATCACGCCGACGCGGCCGTTGCGGGTCGTCGCCACCGCCCGCCGCACCGCGGGCAAGACCACCTCGACCACCGGGATCTCGTAGCGCTCCCGGGCGTCGCGCAGGCAGGCCGCCGACGCGGTGTTGCAGGCGATCACCAGCATCTTCACGCCCTCGTCGACCAGCGAGTCGGTGATCGCGAGGGTGCGGGCGCGGATCTCGGCCAGCGGCATCGGGCCGTACGGGGCGTTGGCGGTGTCGCCGACGTAGTGCACCGTTTCGCCCGGCAACTGGTCCATGACCGCGCGGGTCACGGTCAGTCCACCGAGGCCGGAGTCGAAGATCCCGATCGGGGCGTCAGTCACTCGGCCAGTTTGCCAGGCGCGGGCTCGGCGCCCTGCCGACGAGTGCTGCGCGCCACCAGCCAGGCCGCGAGCACGCCGCCCAGCGCGCCGAACAGGTGCCCCTCCCAGGAGATTCCGGGCTGGCCAGGCAGCACGCCCCACAACATGCCGCCCCAGTAGAAGAACAGCACCACCGCGACCAGGATCTGCGCGAAGCTGCGCTGGAAGAAGCCGCGCATCAGCAGGAACACCATCCAGCCGAAGATCACGCCGGACGCGCCGACGTGCACGCCGGACGCGCCGACCAGCCAGGTGCCGATGCCGCCGACGATCCAGACCGTCGCGGTCACCACGATGAACTGCCGCAGCCCACCGGCCAGCACCAACCAGCCGAGCACCAGGAACGGCAACGTGTTCGCCCACAGGTGTCCCCAGCCGGCATGCAGCAGCGGCGCCCACAGGATGCCGTCCAGGCCGTCGACGTCTCGCGGCTCGATGCCGTAGCCGTCGAGGTGCGCAACAGGGTTCGCGACGTCGTAGAACTCGATGCCGTAGAGCGCCGCGACGGCGATGAGCATGCCCACCGCGGCGCGCAGCGGATTCTGGGGCAGCACTCGCGCCCGGCGGCGTTCAGGCAGTCGGTTCACACCAACGAGGCTACGCGGCGGAGTCCCTCCAGGTCTCGGGGATAACCCTGGTTTTCGCCGTTGACCGCACTTCACCGGGGCCGAACCATGATCAACAAGAGGTGCCCCGGTAAGGTTCCGGATCGGTGTGTTCGTCCCCCGAAAGGTGACTTGTGCAATCCCAGGTCGACATCGCGGTACCCGCGCAGGCGCGGTCCGGACAGGCACCGACCTGGGACGTCGGCACCGACACGCTGCTCTGGACCGACGCGCCCGCCCACACCGCGCACCGCTACGTCCCAGGGCAAACCGATCACGTGATGGGGCTGCCGCAGCAGGTCGGCGGCGCGAAACCGCGCAGCCGCGGCGGGCTGGTGCTGCACCTGGCCGAAGGCATCGCCCTGTTCGACGCCGGCGGCGAGCAGCGCACGTGGCTGGCCTACTGGGCGCGCGACGGCGTCGAAGCCGGGGCGACGATGATCGACAGCAAGGGCCGGTTGTGGGCGACGACGGTGGGCACCGGGGGCTGGCTGGCCCGCGTGACGGCGGACGGCGCGGCGAGCATCGTGCTGCCGGACCTGGTCGCCGGGCACGGCATCGGCTGGAGCCCGGACGACACCCGGATGTACCTGTCGGACGGCGCGGCACGGCGCATCGACGTGCTGGATTTCGACCTCGTCGCCGGCACGGCCGGCGACCGCCGAGCGCTCTGCGACGTTGACGGCGAACCCGGCGGACTGTGCGTCGACGACGCGGGCAGGGTCTGGGTCGCCGTGCGCGACCGGGGCGAAATCCACTGCTACAGCCCGGAAGGCGAGCTGGAGCGGACGATCCCGCTGCCGGCCCGGCGCCCGACGGACTGCTGCTTCGGCGGCCCGGACCTCACCGACCTCTACGTCACCACGGCCCGCGACGGCCTCCCGGACCCGGCCGAGGAGGACGGAGCCCTGCTGGTCCTGCCGAACATCGGCACCGGCACCCGCCCCTTCGCCTTCACCGGCTGATCCCGTTCGTGAGTGTTCGTTCCGGTAAGAACCGGAACGAACACTCACGAGCACGTGATTTCCGGGGCCTACGCCCAGAGTTGGCCTTCGAGGCGTTGGGCCGCTTCGTCGATGGTGCCGCTGTAGGCGCCCGTCGAGAGGTACTTCCAGCCCGCGTCCGCCACGATGAACGCGATGTCCGCCGATTCTCCTTCTGCCGCAGCCTTTTCCGCGATCGTCAGCGCCGCGTGCAGCACGCCGCCGGTGGAGATCCCGGCGAAGATGCCCTCGCTCTCAAGCAGCTGGCGGGTGCGGCGCAGCGCGTCGTAGGAGCCGACCGAGAACCGGCGGGTCAGCACGTCCGGGTCGTACAGCTCCGGAACGAAGCCCTCGTCGAGGTTGCGCAGGCCGTAGACCAGTTCGCCGTAGCGCGGTTCGGCCGCGACGATCTGCACGTCCGGCTTCTGCCCGCGCAGGTACCGGCCCACCCCGACCAGGGTGCCGGTGGTGCCCAGCCCGGCTACGAAGTGCGTCACCGTCGGCAGGTCGCGCAGGATCTCCGGGCCGGTGGTGCGGAAGTGCGCCTCGGCGTTGGCCGGGTTGCCGTACTGGTAGAGCATCACCCAGTCCGGGTTCTGCTCGGCCAGCTCCTTGGCCACCGCCACCGCCTGGTTCGAGCCGCCCGCCGCGGGCGAGGAGATGATCCGCGCCCCGTAGGCCTGCAGCAGCTGGCGGCGTTCCTCCGAGGTGTTCTCCGGCATCACGCAGACCAGGCCGTAGCCCTTGAGCTTGGCCGCCATCGCCAGTGAGATCCCGGTGTTGCCGGAGGTCGGCTCCAGGATGGTGCAGCCGTGGGTGAGCCGGCCTTCCTTCTCGGCCGCTTCGATCATGGCCAGCGCCGCCCGGTCCTTGATCGAACCGGTCGGGTTGCGGTCCTCCAGCTTGGCCCACAGCCGGACGTCCGGCGCCGGTGACAGGTGGGGCAGTCCCACCAGCGGGGTGTCACCGAGCGCGTCCAGCAAAGAGTCGTAACGAGCCACGGTGCGTCTCCTCCTCACCCTCTACGCGCAGAGAAATGCCTTTCGTTCTTAAGCGGCGCAGCCGCTTAGCCCACCCTCGCAACCGGCACCGCCGCGGGTTCTCAGAGGTCTTCTCGCGAGGACAGCCCCGACGCGACGTGGACATACGTGTGTCGGGGATCCCGCAGCGAGAAGGCCTCTGAGGTTCCGCCACCTGCACCGCTACGCAAAGCGGGTCCAAGAAAGGCTTTTAGCGCATGCCGCCTGCGACGGCCGGGAGGATGGTGACGCTGTCGCCGTCGGCGACCTTGGCCTCCAGGCCGCCCGCGAAGCGGACGTCCTCGTCGTTGACGTAGACGTTGACGAAGCGGTGCAGATTGCCTTCCTTGACCAGGCGGTCCTTCAGGCCGTTGAAGTTGGTGTCGAGGTCGTTGATCACCTCGGCCACGGTGTTGCCCTTCGCCTCGACCGACTTCTCGCCACCGGTGTGGGTGCGCAGGATGGTCGGGATCGAAACCTTGACTGCCATTGGGGAACCTCCTGTCCACGAAGGACTTCGTTGGGATCGGGACGCGAACACTGGTGGGCGAGCCGCGGCTCAGTCGAGGTCTGGAACCTCGTCGGCACCGGTGTGGGCGAACATGTACGACTCCACGACCTCCACCGGCTCCTCGGTCACCTGACCGTCGAGGATCCGGTAGGAACGCAGCTCATGGGTCTTCGGGTCCCGGGTGGACACGAGCACGTAGTGCGCGTTGGGCTCCGAGGCGTAGGAGACGTCCGTGCGCGATGGGTACGCCTCGGTCGAGGTGTGCGAGTGGTAGATGACCACCGGCTCCTCGTCTCGTGCGTCCATCTCGCGCCACACCTTCAGCTGTTCGGCGGAGTCGAACCGGTAGAAGGTGGGCGAGCGCTCGGCGTTGATCATCTCGATCAGGCGCGTCGGGCGGTCCGACCCTTCCGGGCCGGAAATCACGCCGCACGCCTCGTCCGGGTGGTCCCGTCGGGCATGCGCGACCATCGCATCGACCAGGTCGCGTCGGATCACCAGCACAGCAACCATCCTAGTAGGTGAGGCACCGGCCTCCCACGATGTGGAAGATCCCGCTACCGGTGCGGCTTCGTCGGGCGAAAACGCAGGTACACGATGATTCATTCCCGCGCCGAGGGGTAGAGCCGCGTGTAGGAAGTCACCTCATCGACCGGTTCGGCGGCCAGCACGCCGCGCACGATCGCCCGCGCGACGACATCGGCCGCGACCGCGCACACCGCGTCCAGCCGCGCCGCCCAGTCCGGCTCGCCCGGGGCGGGCAGGGCCGCGCCGGTGCCGGTGGCCAGCGCGAACATCGTGTCGCCGTCGACCAGGAGGTGCGCGGGCCGGACGGTGCGGGCCAGCCCGTCCTGCGCGGCGACCGCCAGCCGCTGGCACTCGGCCTTCGAAAGCTTCAGGTCGGTCGCGACCACGCCGATCGTGGTGTTCAGCGGCCGCTCGATCGGGCCGTGCCGCCCGGGCCGCTTCCCGAACAGCCGCCGGCCCGCTTCGACCTCGGCGGGATCGGGTGGGCGCAGGCCGGGCGTCGGGATCCACGGCAGCCCGGTGTCGGGGTCGATCGCCGAGCCGGCCGCGTTGACCGCCACCAAGGCGCCGACCGTGGTGCCGTCGTCCAGCACGGCGCTGGCCGTGCCGATGCCGCCCTTCACCGTCCCCACGACCGCGCCGGTGCCCGCGCCGACGTTGCCCTGCCGGGCTTCGGTGCGGGTCGCGTTCTCGCAGGCCCGGTGGCCGAACCCGGCGTCGGGCCGGTTGCCCCAGTCGCTCATCGGCACGTCGAAGATCACCGCGCCCGGCACCACCGGAACCACGTGCGACGGATCGGCGCCGACCCGCACGCCGTGCCCGCGCTCGCCGAGCCAGCGCATCACGCCGTCGGCCGCCGCCAGGCCGTAGGCGCTGCCGCCGGTGAGGACCACGCCGTGCACCTGCTGCACCAGGTGGCTCGGTTCGAGCACGTCCGTTTCGCGGGTTCCCGGGCCGCCGCCGCGCACGTCCACCGCCGCCGTCGCGCCCTCCGGCACCAGGACCACGCTGGTGCCGGTGGCCCAGTTCTCGTCGAGCCGCTGTTCGTGCCCGACCCGCACTCCGTCGACGTCGACGATCGCGTCGAGCCCTCCCGATCGCAGCATTCCTACAGGCTCCTTCCGTCCGGGGCCGTGGGTGGTTTTTGGGGGGGTTATCGGGCCAAAAAGAGGACGGCCCCGGGGGCGCCAGACACCTGGACGCCGCCGGGGGGACGGCGCCCCGGGTGGCCCGCGCATCGATCGGGTTTTCGTTATTGGGGGGGTGGGCGGCTACCCCCCCGCCACCGCAGACGCCCAGGACGCCGATGTGGTCGGCGTCGATGTAGTCCAGGGTCAGCAGGTGGTCCACCGCGCACCGGAAGTCCTCGACCCGGGTGGCCGGGTCTTCGAGGTACCGCGGTTCGCCGCCGCTGTCGCCCTGGTGCGAGGCGTCGAACGCGAGGGTCACGTAGCCCAGCCTGGTGAGCCGGTCGGCGTAGATGTTGCCGGCGGTCTGTTCCTTGCAGCTGCTGATCGGGTGGGCGCAGATGATCGCCGGGTACTTCTTCGACCCGTCGAAGCCCTCCGGGAGCCGGAGGTCTGCTGCCACGTCCCAGGTCCGGTTCTTGAATCGCACCGATTCCATTTTCTGGTCTCCTCAGATCAGGCGGTCAGGTTGTCGCCGAAGAACTCGCCGAGCTTGGCCACGGCCGGGCTGACGTACTCGTCCTCGTCGTAGAGGGCGACGTGGGTGGCGCCGTCGATGACGAACAGTTCCTTGGGCTCGTTGGCCTTCTCGATGGCCTCGCGGCTGAAGTAGCCGGTGTCCGCTTCGGAGCCGATGATCATCAGCAGCGGGCGTGGCGAGATGAGCTCGATCATCGCGTACGAGTCGTACTGGGCGATCTGGTCGATGCTGCGCAGCGGCCATTCGTTGGTGGAGTTGCAGTGCCCGCCCCGTGAAGTGCGGTAGTAGTCCTGGGCTTCGCGGTACAGGGTGGGGGCGTTCTCCAGGCCCTCGGGGCTTTCGGGAGCCCAGTTCTGCACGGCCGGGGCCTCGCCGCGGGCCTCGGCGGTGCGCAGGGCGCCGGCCTGGTCGAGCATGGCCTGCAGGACCTCCGGGCCCTGGGTGCGGCCGAGCCCCTCGACCAGCAGGCTGCGGATGTCGACGGCGCTGACGGTGGCGACCGCCTTGATGCGGTGGTCGGTCTGGGCGGCGAACGGGACGTAACCACCGGAGGCGCAGATGCCCAGGGCGCCGATGCGGGCGGGATCGATGTCGTCGCGGGTGGTCAGGTAGGTCACCGCGGCCCGGACGTCCTCGGCGCGCTGGAACGGGTTCTCCAAGCCGCGCGGAGTGCCTTCGCTCTCGCCCTGGTAGGCGGCGTCGAAGACGAGGGCGGCGTAGCCGGCCCGGGCCAGGTGCTCTGCGTAGATGCTGGCGGTCTGCTCCTTGACGCCGCCGCCGGGGTGGGAGACGACGACGGCCGGCAGCGGAGCGCCCGTGTGGTCGTCCGGGGTGAACACAAGGCCGGCGAGGGCGAGGCCGGCGCTGGGGAAGGTGACGTTCGTCTTCATCTACTTCGCGTCTTCTTTCGCAGGATCAAGATTGGAATTGCGGAAATGGAATTCCTGCAATTCCTGTCGGCCGGGAAGTCCCCTCGGCCACGTCATCAAGACTCACACGCGTTCTGCACTGCTGCAATGGAAGTTCTCATCCCCGGACACGGCTATCCAGGGATGGAACTGACCCCCGCTCTCAAGTTGCGATCTCCGCGACACGTGTTCCACGAGCGGCATCAGCACACCAAACCCGAATATGGCACAGCGCCGACAACTGATCGCTGGATTCGCCGGTCGCAATCGGCCGCCATTCCGGTGTGGGCGGGCGGGAGCCGGCCGGTGGCGGTACACAGGGGGACTGACCCGGAACTTCGCTTCCCGGAGGGTGGTGCGCCGTGAAGGTCGGTGTGGGCTGCGACGGTGCTTTCGTCGATCGAGCGCGGCGGGGTGCGCCGCGGCGATCCAGCCGCGCGGGCGCAGCGGCGGAGGGGCTGTTTTGAGCGCTGCCCGGAATGAGGACGGAATTCCGTCGTTGGGTGCGATGACGGTGGTGCTGGCATTCGGTGCCGGAGCCGTGGACGTCGCGAGCTTCACCCGGCTCGGAGATGTGTTCAGCAGTGTGATGACCGGCAATCTGGTGCTGCTCGGTCTTGCGATCGCGAGCGCTTCTGCTCCGCTGGCAGTGCACGCACTCGTCGCTTTCGCGGGCTACGTCGCGGGTGTGGCGGCGGGTAGCCGCATCACCGGGTCGCCGCCTCCGCACGGCCCGCTCTGGCCGGTGCGGGTCACCGCGGTCCTGCTGGTCGAAGCGGTCGTGCTCGCCGGGTTCGCCGGTGGCTGGGTCGCCACCGGCGCGCGGCCGAGTGGGGCCTGGCAGCTCGGACTGCTGGTGCTGGCATCGGTCGGGATGGGGCTGCAGAGCGCGGCGATGCGCGGGCTGGGGAGCCGGACGAAGGTGTCCACGACGTACCTGACCGGCACGTTGACCGGCGTGGTCGCGGGGCTCGCGACCGGCGACCGGCCGAGGTCGTTCGACGTGCGGGGAACGGCGATCCTGCTGGCGGTGGTGGCCGGCGCCGCATCGGGCGGGATCGCGATGCTCGTGGTGCCGTGGGCGTTGCCGCTGCTACCACTGGCGGCCCTGGCGGTGGTCATTGGCACCGCCACGTTCCACCACCGCGCCGTCCGGCGATCCAGCCGCGCGGGAAAGTGACGTAGACCGTCCGATTGGTGTCCACAGTGGTCTGTCGTCGGGATCGCCGCACCAAGCACGACCTATGTCACCGGTAGAGATCGATTCGAATACACCGCGGAACCGTAGAGCGCGGTCGCACCGGCGAGTGGCCGGGCATTCATGGGCAGACAGCCCCTCCCCGTGCGAGGCGGGCGGGTGGTCACGGCAGAATCCGGGTCGTGACGACGAAACGCCTTCTGGAACGGCAAGAAAGCATCAGCAGTGAAGCTCACCAGGTAGCCGCCGAACTCGACCTGATGGCGATCCTCGGCGCGGTCGGTGAGCCGGTGCGGGTCGGCAGCTCGGCGCTGGGGGTCATGGTGCGGCGGGATCTCGATGTCACCGTCGTCTGCCGGGAACTGGACCGGGCCGCTCACCTGGCCGTCGCGCGCATCGGTGCGGATCTCGCCGTGCTGGAACGGGTTCGGGAGGTCCGGTTCCGCGACGACACCGGGATGTGGAACACCGATCCCCGCTACCCGGACGGCCTGTACCTTGGCGTGTCCTACCGCGCGCTGGACGGGGCGGACTGGACGCTGGACATCTGGTTCGTCGACCGCCCCGACCGGCAGCCGGACCTCGAACACCTGCGCACCCTCGCGCCGCGGCTCGACGACGACCACCGCGCCCTGGTGCTGGCCATCAAGGAAGAACTCGCGAGTCGACCGGCCGACGGCGTTGCCAGCTACGAGGTGTACCGCGCCGTGCTGGACCACGGCGTGACCACCGCGGCGGAATTCGACAGCTGGCGAGAAGACCAGGAATGACCGCGGCTTCGCTGCACCAGCTTGTCACGCGGTTCCGGCGTTTTCGCTGTCCACTGTCTCTTATGGACTTGATCAAGAGGTGCCGACGAAGTGCCCGCCGACACGGCGCAGGAGCGCAGGTCGGCGGGCCTCGTCGAACGTCACGCGGCCATGTCGGCCGCTGTGGCGGTGGTGAGGTCCTTGACGACCGCACCGTCCTTGATGACCAGTTCGATGGCATCCGGGTCGGCGAGGGCGGCGATGTCGGTCAGCGGGCCGACCGACACGGCCACCAGGTCGGCGATCTTGCCGGCCTCTAGGGTGCCGAGTTCGCCGGCGAGTCCTAGCAGCCGGGCCGCGTTGGCGGTGCCGGCGACGATGGCGTCCGTCGGGGACATTCCCAGGTCCACCATGTGCGCCAGTTCGAGCAGGTTGCGCGCGTGCGGGCAGACGCCGGCGTCGGTGCCGAGCGCGACCTCGACCCCGGCCTGGACGGCCCTGGCGAGGTTCTCGCGGGCGATCTCCGACCACCGCACCTTCTTCTCGTACAGGTACGGCGGCACGAGCGCCGGATCCGGTACCCGCAGGGCCGCGCTGAGCGTCGGAACCAGGAAGGTGCCCTTCTCGAGCATCAGTTCAATGCCCTCGTCGTCGATCTCGTAGCCGTGCTCGACGCTGTCGACGCCGCCACGGATCGCCGCCAGGATGCCGGCGGTGCCCTGCGCGTGCGCGGCGATCTGGCGGGGCCGCGAGTGGCGGTCGAGCTCGGCTCGGATCAGCGCGATCTGGTGTTCGGTGATCCCGAGGTCGTCCGGCTGGTCGGTCGGGCTCGACACTCCGCCGGTGGTGCAGACCTTGATGACGTCGGCGCCGGAGCGGATCAGGGTGCGCACCGTGGTGAGCACTTCCTCGTCGGTATCGGCCACGCAGAGGCTTGGAACGTTCACCAGCGGCATGACCTTGCCGTTGGGCAGGGTCAGGTCGGCGTGGCCACCGGTCGGCGAGATCACCTGGACCGCGATCCGGGCTCGGGGGCCGGTGATCAGCCCGTCGTTCAGGGCGCGCTGCAGCCCGTGGTCGAGTCCGCCGAGGTCGCGGATGGTGGTGATGCCGGCGTCGAGCGTCCGGCGCAGCCGCTGGGCGGTCTTGAGCGTCGCGTAGCTTCCGGCGTCGGACACCACGTTCCGCGCGTTCTCCTCGACCGCGATGGTGGCGTGCACGTGGGTGTCGAAGAAGCCGGGCAGCACGGTGCGGCCACCCCCGTCGACCGTCCGGACCGGACCGGTCTCGGCGGCCTGCTCGCGCCGGGGACCGACGTAGGTCAACCGCCCATCCGTCGCAACGACCTCGCCGTTCTCCACGGGGGACCCGCCGGTGCCGTCGATGATGCGCACGTTGGTCAACCGGATCGTTCCGCCGTGACTCATAGTTCCTCGCTCTCTCGTTGGATTCGTTCGGCAGGAGACCTGAAACTGCGGGGCAGCACTGGTCGATTCGCCGATCACTCCTGGGCGAACGCGTTCTTCGCCTGCTGCAGCAGATCCGGCGTGGTCAGCAGCTGGATCGTCGTGGTGGCCAGCAGCGTCGCTCCGTCCAAGACGACCCGGTCGCCGGCTTCGGTTCCGGCCGCCTCGGCGGCTTCGTGGGTGTGCATGGTGACGCCGGGGACCAGCTCGAGGAGCGGATGCGCCGATGGCACCATCTGGCTGACGTTGCCCATGTCGGTCGAGCCCCCGGCGCGGTTCGGCAGTTCCGCGCCGGGCTCCCGGCCCATCGCGACGAGCGTGCCGGTGATGAGTTCGGCGAGCACGGCGTTGCTGCGCATGGCGGCGTAGGCGGGTGCGGACCGGCGGATCTCGACCTCGGTTCCGGTGGCCAGCGCGGCTCCCCGTGCGCAGTCGTGGACCGCGGGGACCAGTCGATCGGTGAGGTAGCGGGTGTCGGGGGAGCGGACGAAGGCCTTGATCGCTGCCCGCTCCGGGATGATGTTGGGCGCCTGCCCGCCGTCGGTGATGATCGCGTGGACGCGGGATTCCGGGCGGATCTGCTGGCGCAACAGGCCGATGGCGTTGAGCGCGAGCGTGGCGGCGTCCAGGGCGTTGCGTCCCTCGTGGGGAGTGTCGGCGGCGTGCGCGGGGACGCCGGTGAACACGAATTCCACGGCCTCGCGCGCCAACGAGGGCATGTGGACGCGGTTCCCACCGGTCGGGTGGACCATCATGGCGGCGTCCACATCGGACAGCACGCCCGCCTCGATCAGATAGGCCTTGCCGCCACCGCCTTCCTCGCCGGGGCTGCCGACCGCGAGGATTCGCGCAGCGACGTCCGGGTGCTCGGCCAGCCAGCGCTTCGCGGCGATCGCGGCTCCGAGGCCGGCCGCGGCGATCGTGTTGTGCCCGCAACCATGCCCCAGGCCCTCCAACGCGTCGTACTCCAGGAAGATCGCGATCGTCGGCAGGTGGCCGTCGTGGTCGCCGGCGTTGGTGAACTCCGCGACGAACGCGGTGTCCAGATCAGCGACCCGCTCCCGGACGTCGAACCCGTGCGCGCGCAGCGAGTCGCAGAGCAGCTTGGCGGCGTGGTGCTCGGTGAAACGAATCTCGGGCTGTTCGTGGATCCGGTGGCTGACGTCGAGGATCTCCGTTCGCAGCCCCTCGACCAGGCCGGTGATGGTGTCGAGCAGGGCGGTGCCGGAATTCTGGGTGGACAGGGCTTCCTCCTGGATGAGCGATTTTCCGATGTTGGGAGTGGCAGGTCAGCGTCCGATGTGGAACGTCTCGCCCGGCCCGATGGGGATGCCGAGCGCTGTCCACACGATGAAGAACAGCAGCCAGCTGGCGTAGAACGCGGCCGTGTAAGGCAGCATGAGCGAGAACAGCGTGCCCAGGCGCGCTTTCTTGTCGTAGCGCTGGATGAAGCCGAGCAGGATGGCGATGTACGGACTCAGCGGCACCATCATGTTGGTCGAGGAGTCCGCGATGCGGTAGGCGGCCTGGACGTAAGCCGGGTTGACGCCCTGGAGCATGAACATCGGCACGAACGTCGGCGCCTCCAGCGACCACAACGCCGATCCGCTGGCGATGACCAGGCTCAGCGCGGCGGTGAGCAGGCTGAAGCCGACCAGCCCGAGGATGCCGCCGATGCCGAGGGACTTCAGCAGCGCGGCACCGTGGACGGCCAGCAGCAGCCCGAGGTTGGACCAGGTGAACCAGGCGATCGCCTGGGCCGCGACGAAGATCAGCACGAGGAAGCCGGAGAGCTCCTTGATCGACTTGCTCATCAGCGCGGGGATGTCGGAGGTGCTGGTGATCGTGCGGGCGGTGACGCCGTAGGCGATGGCAGTGCTGACGAAGAACATCAGCAGGATCGGCACGATCCCTTCCAGCAGCGGGGACTTGAGCAGGCCACCGGTTTCCGGATTGCGGAGCGGGGAACCGGGTAAAGCGGTGACGATCGCGACCGCGAGCACGTACAGCACGGCGGTGATCCCGGCGTTGCGCAGGGCTTTGCCGTTCAGCGTGGGCTCCGCGGCCGGGCTTTCGGCGTCGTCGTCCGGATCGGGGACGTAGGTGCCCAGCCGGGGCTCGATGATCTTCTCCGTGACGATCGTGCCGACGATCGCGAGCATGACCGCCGATGCGGGCATGAAGAAGTAGTTCGCCAGCGGCGACACGGTGGTTCCGGGGGCGACGATCCCGGCGGCAGCGGTGGTGATGCCGGACAGCAGCACATCGGTACTGGTGATCACGAAG
This sequence comes from Saccharopolyspora sp. NPDC050389, assembly GCF_040655595.1. Lineage (NCBI taxonomy): Bacteria > Bacillati > Actinomycetota > Actinomycetes > Pseudonocardiales > Pseudonocardiaceae > Saccharopolyspora > Saccharopolyspora sp. NPDC050389. The sequence goes on along the minus strand of NZ_JBFAKG010000003.1, from coordinate 134,263 downwards.
TTCGCCGTGAACGCCGCGCCGGTGGCGGCGAAGCCGGCGGCCAGCCCGGCCAGCGGATGCCGGCCCATCTTGAGGAAGACCATCGCCGCGAGCGGCGGAACGATGAGCGCCGAGGCGTCCGAGGCCAGGTGGCTGATGATGCCGACCAGCATCACCGTGAGCGTCACGTACCGGGGCTTCACGCCGGCGAGTGCCTTGCGCAGGACCGCCTCGATGAGCCCGACTTGCTGGGCGAGGCCGATGCCGAGCATGAGCACCACGACCAGCGGCAGCGGTGGGAAACTCACGAAGTTCTCCAGCGCGCTGGTCACCACGTAGGTCAGGCCCTCGCCGGAGAGGATGCTGTGGATCACGACCTGCTTGCCGGTCCCCGGGTGCACCACCGACGCCCCGAACCAGCTGGCCACCGCCGACAACGCCGCGATCAAGATCGACAGGTACACGAACAGCATGAACGGGTGCGGCAACGCGTTGCCGATCCGCTCCACGACGTTCAACGTCGTTGCCAACGCCCTGCCGCCGGCCCCTGGCTTCGTTCTCAACTTGGTCCTCGCCACTGAGTCCCCTAGTGCTTATGGGTGGTCGTTCGTGCGCACATCCTGGGTACTGTTTTCGGCTGACCGGGCTAAGATGCGTGAAAATGGTTTCTAGGAAGATCGAATGCGAGAAGTTGTCAATCTCGACGAGCTGGATCTGGATCTGATCAGTGCCCTGCAGATCGCTCCGCGTGCTCCGTGGGCGCTGGTCGGCGAGGTGCTGCAGGTCGACGCGGCAACCGCGGCCCGGCGCTGGGAGCGCCTGAGCGAGGCCGGGGCGGTCTGGCTGACCTGCTATCCCGGCCCGTGCTACCCGGATCCGGTCTGCATGGCCTTCATCGAGGTCGACTGCGCCCAGGGGCAGGCGCTGGCGGTGGCCGAACAGGCCTCGCATTTGTCGGCCGTGGTCACCGCGGAGCACGTCACCGGCGGCCGTGATCTGTACTTCACGGTGATGGTCGGCGATCTCGGCGAGCTGACCGAGTTCCTGCTCGGTGACCTGCAGCGGATCCCGGGCGCGCAGACCACCCGGGTGCAGGTCGTCACGGAGCTGTACGCCCAGGGCGGGGACTGGAACCTCGGCGGGCTCGATGCCGCTCAGCAGGAGCGGATCAGGCGCTCGCGGCCCAGCAGCACGGGATTCTCGATCCAAGCGCTTCGGCCGGTCGACCGAAACCTGGTGCGGTTGTTGGCGAAATCGCCGCGCGCGTCGTACACGGATCTCGCCAAGGAGGCGGGAATCAGCGTCAGCACGGCGCGCCGCCGTGTCGACGCGCTGCTGGCGTCCGGGATGGTCGGCATGCGCTGTGAGGTGTCCCGGGTGCTCGCCGAGGTTCCGATGTCGGCCACGGTCTGGGCGAACGTGCCGCCCGCCGACCTGTCCAACGCCGCCGCGCTGATCGCATCGCTGCCCGAAACGAGGGCGTGCGCCGGGATCACCGGCGGCGCGGCGAACCTCCTGTTCAGCGTCTGGCTCCGCAGGCCGAAAGAACTCCAGCTCATCGAGCGCCGACTCGCCGACCTGTCCCCGCAACTGAGCATCGTGGACCGAGCCCTCTGCCTCCGCCACGTGAAGCGCGCGGGGCGACTGCTGCACGACGGCGACCTCGCCGGCGACATGGTCCCGCTGGCCATGTGGAACGACTGACGACAGGCGAAACGGACCACTCCGTGATCGACATCGCGCTACTCGCGACAGGATTGAGGAACGTCCCTTCGGCGTTGGCCGGAGTGCGGTGCGGCGCGCATTTGGCGAGGCGGGAGCGTTCAGTCGTAGGGTGACATTCATGCGCGACGGACAGGAGGCTGAGGTGGCCGGGACGACGGTGGCGGAGGTGATGGCCGAGCTGGCCGTGCTCGAGGACCCGAAGATTCGCGCGGTGAACGAGAAGCACGGTGACGATCACGGCGTGAACCTCGGCAAGCTACGCGCGCTCGCGAAGCAGCTCAAGACGCAGCAGGATCTCGCGCGCGAGCTCTGGGCGACGGGTGACACCGCGGCGAGGCTCCTGGCGATCCTGATCTGTCGTCCGAAGGCGTTCGAGCGCGACGAGCTGGACACCATGCTGCGCGAGGCGCGTACCCCCAAGGTGCACGACTGGCTCGTGAACTACGTGGTGAAGAAGAACCCGTGCTCCGAAGAGCTGCGCCTCGCCTGGTTCGAGGATCCGGATCCAGTGGTCGCGAGCGCCGGATGGGCGCTGACCGCCGAGCGGGTGGCGAAGAAGCCCGAGGGCCTCGACCTCGCGGGATTGCTCGATGTCATCGAGGCGGAGATGAAGGACGCCCCGGATCGTCTGCAGTGGGCGATGAACAACTGCCTGGCTCAGATCGGGATTCAGCACGCCGAGCTCCGCGCCCGCGCGATCGACATCGGCGAGCGCCTGGAAGTGCTCAAGGACTACCCGACACCCCCGAACTGCACGTCTCCGTTCGCGCCCGTCTGGATCGCCGAGATGGTGCGCCGTCAGCACGAGAAATAGCGAGATCCCGCCACGGGTTCGCGGGCCCCGGGCGACGAGCTTGCGGTGCGGAACGTGACCTTCGTCCGCGCAGACCACCGAAAGCCGTCACACACCGCAACCGTCGCGTTGCGGAGACGACCTCGCTGACGCCAAGCAGTCCCGCAACGGTGGTCAGGCGGTGATCTGCTGGGTTGGAGAGTCCGGGGCCGTCAGGCTTGCGCTGACGGTTCGCTGCAGGTTCCGGTGCGCGTTGTTCAGCTCGTGGCGCAGGCCCAGGATCTGCTTGGTCAGGGCGTCGTTCTCGGCGAGCGTGCTCGTTTCGACCGCGCGCAGCAGCACGCCGAGGTGGCCGTGCAGGCGTTGGTGCACGTCGGCGAACGTGACGAACTGCTGCTGCACCTCCAGCGGCGGAGACGTGCGGGCCACCGCCTTGATCATCGTTTCTTGCCAGCGCCTGGAGGTTTGGCGGTAGTACCGTTCGGCGGCGACGCGGTGGTGCGGGGCCACGTGGGTGTCCAGGGCGCTGCGGATCAGTTCCTGGCCGGTGTCGACGAGCTCCCGGGCGACCGTGGTCACCGCGTAGGCCCATTCCCATTGTTCCGTCTGGGTGCTGGCCTGGCGCTCCTGCCGCGCCTCGTCGAGTTGCCGGTCGGCCAGCTTGACCTGTTCCCAGGCGCGTTCGGCCTGTGCGCGTGCGGCTTGGGCAGCTCCCGCCGCCTTGGCGGCGTTGCCTTCGGAGGCCGTCGCCAGTCGGCGCATCACCTCCGCTCGTTCCAGCGCTTCGCGGGCCGCGCGGCGGGCCAGCCAGAGCTGCCAGCCTGCGAGCCCGACGGCCACGATCGCCAGGCCGGCGGAGATCCACGTGGCGAGCTCAGCTATCAGCATGAGCCCAGACCCTGGCACACCTGCGCCGATCGGTGTTCCAGGTGAGCGAAAATTCACGGTTGCTCACGCAGCGCGTGGGTTGACTTACCCAGCGTGCTGTGCCTGCCGCGGCCCCGGCTGCCCGCGGCAAACGCAGGGTGGCCAGTGGGCTACCGAGTGGTTGAGGTGGGTCAGTCGTCGACGGCGGTGGACTTGACACCGCCGATCTCGCCGTTTCGGAACGCCTCGACGAACAGGCGGTGGTCGTCGCGCACCACGTCGGCGTAGCGGAGCGCGAATTCGGCCAGCCAAGCGGTGAAGTCCTTCTCCCGCCCGCCGACCGCCGCCGTGATCGCGTCCTCGGTCTGGAACTGCACCAGCTGGGTGTCGGATTGGGCGTCCGAGACGCAGTGGACCTTGGCGATCGCCCGCCCCAGGTAGTCCAGCACCGGGAGAATCTCCTCGGGCTCGGTCAGTTCCTGCCAGTCCAGGTCCTCTTCGTACGGGGACAGTTCGTCGACGACGTAACCGACCCCGTCGATCTCGGCGTAGCCCAGCAGCGGATCCGCGTGCGCCTGCAGGGCGCGCTGGGACACCGCGGTGCGGTGGCCGTGGTGGAGGAAGTAGTCGCGGATGCGCTCGTCGGTCACGACGCGCGAGGGCGCGGCAACGTTGCCCTGCTTCATCGACAGCACGATGTCGTTCTCGAGCGCCTCCGTCCGCCCCTCGATGAGGATGTTGTACGCGGGCAGGCCCGCGCTGCCGATGCCGAACCCGCTCCTGCCGACCACGTCCTTGATGGTGTAGGCGACATCGCGCATCCGGGCCTCGGGCGGAATCGTGCCGAGGTACTGCTGGAATGCCGCCTCGACCTTCTCGCGCTCCGCGGCGCCGATCCGGCGGACTCCGCCGGCGTCGCGGAAACGCCGGTCGTACCCCTCGGGCTCGGTCATCCGGTCCAGCATGGCGGCCCGGTTGCTCAGCCGCGTCTGCTGCAGCAGTTCGTGGATCGTTCCCTCGGTGGTCGCCAGCCGCAGCGAGTACTGCGAGTCGCTGTTGCCCTCGGCGAAGATCCGCACCTGGTCCAGATAGGACGCCGCAGCGCGCTCGACGAACGCGACGATGTCGTCGTCGGGCAGGGCCTTGCTCCACCCCAGCAGGGCCAGGCTGGCTGCGAATCGCTGCAGGTCCCAGGTGAAGTGCCCGAGGTAGGCCTCGTCGAAGTCGTTGACGTCGAAGACCAGGACACCGGAGCCGTCCATGTAGGTGCCGAAGTTCTGCGCGTGCAGGTCGCCTTGGATCCACACCCGGCTGGTGCGCTCGTCCGCCCACGGATCGGGCAAGCGGATCACATCGGCGTAGAACAGGCAGGCGCTGCCGCGGTAGAAGGCGAACGGGTCCGCGGCCATCTTCCGGAACTTCGTCCGGAATGCCGACGGATCGCGTTCCATCAATTCGGAGAACGTGCCCACCAGGGTTTCGACGATCCAGCTCCTGCGCTCCGCAGGGGCGTCCGCCTCGAGGAGGCGCTCGAATTCAGCCATGGCACACCCTCCGTGCATCTGTCGCCGACCGCAAGCCTAGACCGGCGCGTGGGAGCGCGAACATGCCCTGATTTCGGTAGATTCGACTGGGAAGTCCCATTTGGTCACGGGTGTTCACTTGCGTACCAAGCGTTTTCGGCAATCCATCGTGCGGAAGGAAACGCGACACCTGCCGGTCACCTGGGAGCGGCGCTGTGCCGCGCTCGCCGAACGAGCACGGCCGGCTACCGCGAGTGCCGGGCCAGCCGGGTCAGGAGCGCGCTGGCTGGCCGTCCTTCGGCGGCGCGTTCCAGGCCGATCGCCAGCCTCGCTTGCGGGCGCGCCGGACGAGCGCGGCCGCGATCGCGCCGGTCAGCATCGCCGCGCCCACCACGGTCGTCACCACCAGCGCCACCGCGTTGGGTAGCGGGTCGACCACGGGAACAGATGGGAGCTGGACGCTCGGTGCTCGGACGGGCATCGGCTGTTCCCCGGATTCGGCGGGCAGCACCGTTGTGACCGCGGCATGCGGATTGACCACTCCGTAGCCGCGCTGCGGATCGGGCAGCGCCGTCGACGGGTGGTCCGCGGTCGACTCCAGGCGGTGCCGGACCTCCGCGGGCGAGAGGTCGCGGTGGTAGTCGCGCACCAGCGCGGCGGCACCGGCGACGAACCCGACGCCGATGCCTCCCGCGGAGGCGACGAGGTGCCCGGCACCGGCGGGACCGATGCTGACGACGTTCTTGCCCGGCGCCACCAGCGAGGGGCGCACCGCCGACGTGATCGGTGATCCTTGTTCGTCGATGCCCGCGACCGCGAGCGCCTCCGGGAAACCGGCCGGATACGGGATCGCGTCCTTTCCGGCATCCGCGTCGGCGGCGGCGACGACCAGCGCGTCGCGGGAGAGGGCGTAGGTCACCGCGGCTCGCAGGTCCGGCGCCGCGACCGGCGTGCCGACCGTGACCGCGATGACCCGGGCGCCCGAATCGGCGGCCTGCCGGATGCCCGCGGCCAGCCTGCCCGGGTCGACCTTCGACGCATCGTCGGTCACCCGGATCGGCAGGATCTGCGCTCCCGGCGCGATCCCGGTGAATCCGGTTCCGGGCATCGGGTGGGCCGCGATCACCCCGGCTATGAACGTGTCGCGGCCGGAGCAGTCGTTGTCGGCCGGTCCCGCCCCGGCCAGGTTCTGTCCGGAGTGGACGGACCCGGCCAGGGCCGGGCTCGCGGCGCTGACGCCGGTCCCGACGACGGCGACGATCGTCGATTCACCGCGGCTGAAACCCCACACGCGCTCCGGGGCCAGCCGCTGCAGGGACCATCCCGCCGCCTGGCTCACCTTGTCGGCGGGCGGGGCGCACTGCTGCTGCGCGGCCAGCGGCGGTGCGACCCAGGCGAGCGCCGACACCACGAGCGCTGTTGTCACCGCAAGGGCTCGGCCCCTCATGCCCGGCTCCCGATCTCCGCCGCCGCACCGCGCGGTTCGAGCCAGCCGGTCTGCAGCAGCGTCGCGCTCCGGCGGGTCACCAGATGCGCGCGCCCGGCGGGCAACTGCTGCGGGCGCATCCCGTTCAGCAGCGGCATTTCCGTCGGCGGGCAGGACAGCGCCAGGTCCGGCGTGTTGGACTCCTGCATGCGCCGCACCACGGAATCCATCGACAACCGGGACGACCCGGCCGCGCTGCGGGCCAGGATGACGTGCAGGCCGATGTCGGTGGCCTGCGGGAGCAGGTCCAGCAGGGCGTCCAGCGGTCCGCCCATGCCGGAGGCCAGCAGGTCGTAGTCGTCGACGAGGATGAACCCGGATCGAGTCCAGCGGCGACCCGACGATCGTGATGGCCGCCGAAACGGCGGTCCTGTCCGGGCTCACCATCGTCCACAGTGGTCTCGAAACCTCCGCGATCGATCTGCCCACCGGGCGGCTGCGGCTGGAGGAGTGCCGCGTCGAGGCGGCGTCCGCGGCGGCGTTATACGCGCACGGGCAGGTGGAAGGCAGCGCCACGGGCTGCGAGTTCACCAACCCGGTCGGCGCCGGTGTGATCGCGGTGGACGGTGCGCAGGGCCAGTTCACCGGCTGCGAGCTCAGCGGCTTCAAGTCCGCCGCGGTGGTGATCCGCACGGGCGCGAGCCCGCAGTTCGTCGACTGCACGATCGTCGACATCGAAGGCAGCGCCGTGCTGGCCGCCGAGCGTGCGCAAGGCGCGGTGCGCGACTGCCGGATCATGCGGGCCGGCAGCCCGGCCGTGGTCGTCGAGGGCCGCAGCGCGTTGCGGGTCACCGGAACCACGATCGCCGAAACCAATGGCGTGGGATTGCTGGTCGCATCGCAGTCCACGCCGCTGATCGAGAACTGCCGGATCGATTCCCCCGTCTCGCAGGGCCTGGTGCTGATGCAGCAGGCCGAGCCCGAAGTTCGCGGTCTGCAGGTCCACAAGCCCGGCGGGTACGGCGTGCACGTGGTGGAGCGGTCGGGCGGAACCTTCGCCGAATGCTCGGTTTCGGAGCCGCACGACGCGGGCGTGTGGATCTCCGACTCGGCCCCGTCCTTCGCCGACCTGACCGTGAGCGGCTCCGGTGGACAGGCGGTGGTCGTCACCGACAACGGCAAGGCCTCCTTCCGCGACCTCAGCCTGCGGCGAGCAGGTGGGTCCGCGATGGAGATCCGGTCCGCGACGGCGACCATCAACGGCGGCACCGTGACCGAACCGGCAGCCGACGGTGTGCTGCTGCTCGAGAAGGCGCGCCTGGAAGTCGATGACGTCGTGATTTCGGGCGCCGCGGGGAACGGCGTCAAGATTTCGGCGGAGGCGTCGGCGGATCTGCGCGACGTCACCGTGTCCGACAGCGGCGAGATCAACGTGCTGGTGTCGGACGGCCAGGCTGTCCTGCGCGGCTGCGAGCTCTCGGCGGCGGGGCAGCAAGGGCTGTTGGCCTCCGGTGCTTCCTCGATCGCCTTGGAGCGGAGCAGGATCCGGGATTCCGAAGGCAGCGGCCTGGAATGGTCGGCCGGTTCCTCCGGCGTGCTGGACAGTTGCGAGATCTTCGGCAACGGAGCCGACGGCGTCACCGTCGGCTCCACCGAGTCCATCACCGTCCGCGACTGCCTCACCCGGGACAACGGCGGCGCCGGGGTTCGGGTGCTCGTCCGGCGGGACAACCTGCGGGTCAACGCCCTCACCAGCAGGCAGAACGGGGACCCGGAAAGCGACGACTCGTCCGCGGCCGAACCCGCAGCGCCCACCGAACCGCAGCAGTTCGGCAGCTCGCGGACACCGCAGGAACCGTCCGGCCCGGAGAAGCCGGCGTCCACCGCGGACGCGCCGGTCAAGCGGAGTTCCGAGGGACCGCTCGGCGACCTGCTCGGCGAGCTGGACGCGCTGGTCGGGCTCACCGACGTCAAGCGCGAGGTGGAGGTGCTGACCCGGCTGGAGCAGATGGCCGAGAAGCGGGCGGCGGTCGGCCTGCCGATGCCGCCGATGAGCAGGCACCTGGTGTTCGCCGGCGCGCCCGGTACGGGCAAGACCACCGTCGCCCGGCTCTACGGCAAGATCCTGGCGGAGCTGGGGGTGCTGCGCACCGGCCAGCTCATCGAGGTGGGCCGCGCCGACCTCGTGGCCAGCATCGTCGGCGGCACGGCGCTGAAGACGACCGAGTGCTTCGAGAAGGCGTTGGGCGGCGTGCTGTTCATCGACGAGGCCTACACCCTGTCGGCGGCCGGTGGTGGCGGCCCGGACTTCGGGCAGGAAGCGGTCGACACCCTGGTCAAGCTGATGGAGGACCACCGCGACGACGTCGTGGTGATCGTCGCCGGTTACACCCTCGAGATGCGCAAGTTCCTGGCCACCAACCCGGGGCTCGGCTCCCGGTTCTCCCGCACGATCGAGTTCGCCGACTACTCCTCGGCGGAACTGGTCACGATCGTCGAGGGTATGTGCCGGTCGAACGACTACCGGCTGGAGTTCGAGACGAAGGAGGCGGTGCTGTCCTACTTCGACAAGCTGCCGCGCGACGAGTCCTTCGGCAACGGTCGAACCGCCAGGAAGGTCTTCGAGGAGATGATCGGGCGCCAGGCGTACCGGCTGGCCGACGATCCGGAGCTGAACCCCGTCGCGATGACCCGGCTGCTTCCGGAGGACATCGGCGCGCTGCCCGGCAGCGGCGTCGGGGCCGGCGCGGCGAACGCCGACCTGGCCAAGGTGGACCACCTGCTCAACAAGCTGCACCAGATGGTCGGGCTCGGCGACGTCAAGCAGGAGGTCGGCAACATGGTCGACCTGCTCGCCTCGGCGCGGCAGCGCCAGGCCGCCGGCCTGCCGGTGCCGTCGTTGAGCAGGCACCTGATCTTCGGCGGCCCGCCCGGCACCGGCAAGACGACCATCGCCCGGCTCTACGGCGAAATCCTCGCCGCGCTGGGGATCCTGGCGCGCGGCCAGGTGGTCGAGGTCGGCCGCGCGGACCTGGTGGGCGAATACATCGGACACACGGCGCACCGGACGACCGAGGCGTTCGACCGGGCGCGCGGCGGCGTGCTGTTCATCGACGAGGCCTACACGCTGTCCGTGAAGCGATCCTCGGGCGGGGACTTCGGGCAGGAGGCGATCGACACCCTCGTGAAGCTGATGGAGGACCACCGCGACGAGGTGGTGGTGGTCGCGGCCGGGTACGAGGAGCAGATGGAGGAGTTCCTGGCGGCCAACCCGGGCCTGTCCTCCCGGTTCTCCCAGCGGGTCAGGTTCGCCGACTACAGCAACGACGAGCTGGTCACCATCGTCACCCAGCACGCCGCGTCGGCGGGCTACGAGTGCACCGGCCCGACCGTCGCGGCGCTGCGCTCGCACTTCGTTGCCGCGCAGCGCGGCCCGTCGTTCGGCAACGGCCGGTATGCGCGGCAGGTGATGGACGCGGCGGTGACCCGGCACGCCAAGCGGCTGCGGTTGACCGCGTCGCCGACGCTGGAGGACCTCTGCCTGCTGCTGCCGGAGGACGTGCCCGCCGCGGGCGAGGTCGCCAGCGGCTGAGCTGCCGGGATGCGACGTGGCGAACGGGCCGGCTCTGCGCGAGCGGAGCCGGCCCGTTCGCTGTTCACGAGTTCCGGGGGAGTTTCTGGAGTTCTCCCTCGAGTTCTTCGCGGGCCGTCCGGAGGTGCCTCACCAGCACGTCCCACCCGACCGCTTGTTCCGGGGCGTGCTTGCGCGTCTCGACGAAGTCGACGATCGTGCGCAGCCGCTTCGCCGCCTCCGCTCGCGCGGAGTCGTCTTCGACGAACTGCATGGCCCGCTCGCACTGGAACTTCAGGATCACGATGTCACCGGCCAGCTCGACGGCCTGGTCGGCGTGCCCGCGGGCGTTGTCGCCGGCGTTCCTCGCCCAGACGCGGACCCGTTCCTCGATGTCGAACTCGGTGTGGTCCGGCCGGGGCGGGGCCGGCGTGCGCTTGCGCCACGTGGCGATCAGGAACACCACGACGGCGATCGCCGGTCCGGTGACCGCCGCCAGCCACGGCCACGGCCACCACAGCGCGAAGATCCCGCCCAGCAATCCGAAGATGACCGCCTCGGCGACCGCCACCCGATCGCGGAACCGCTCTGGAAACGGCATGTGCTCACCCGAAGTTCCGGAAGACGCGTTCAAACGTCTGGTCGATGTCCAGGGGATTGGTCGTGTCGTTGTACGTGGCCTTGGTGATCCTGGAAATCTCCTGCAGCGTTTTGATGTTCTCATCCCCCGACCGTCCATAGGGGATGGTGAAGATGGGGATCGTCGTTTCCCGGATCCGCGGGTCGAGCTTCGCCAGCAGTGCCGGTGCGCCGCCGGCGTAGGGCTCGGTGTTCGCGCCGTCGCTGAGCAGCACGATCGCGTTGATGCGATCCGGGTTCGCATCTCTCGTCATCGTCTGGTACGCCTCATCGATCGCCTGGTACAACGCCGTTTCCCCGACCGCCGTCAGACCCTGGATCTTGGCCTTGAGCTCCTCGCGCACGTCACCGACGCGGGAGACCGGCACCACCTTGATGACGGACGGGTTCGACGAGAACGTCCACAGGCCCACCTCGTCGTCGACGTTGAGCAGATCCAGCGCCCGCTGGGCCGCCGGGATCATCAGCTGCAGCTTCGACGGATCCTGGTTCGTGTCCGGGTCGTTGACGGATTCCTTCATGGACCCCGAGAGGTCGAGCAGCAGCAGCACGCGTGCCTTGCGGCGCACGTTCTGCCAGCTCTCCAGCATCGCCGCCAGCAACTGGCCGTCGGGCGGCGGCACGAAGTTCAGCTGCTGATCGGCCGGCACGTGAAGGGTTCGCCTGAGCTGATCGGTCGGCCGCGTCGCGTCGTCGAGGGGGCGGAAGCCGAGGTCGGCGAAGCGCTTCTGCTGGTCGGGCTCGATCAGGAACCGGTAGAAGTCCTCCGCGATGGCCCGCTGTTCACCGGTCGCCGCCGACATGACGACGAAAGGATGATCGAGCTCCAGCGTCCCGTCCCGCGGGTGCACCGCGCGCAGCGGATTCTTCGGGCCCTGGCTGTTGATCTGACCGGGGTCACCGGTCGGCGCGCCGAGGTTGTAGACGTAAGCCATCTGCTCCTGGATCACGACGGCGTCGAGGTACGGCCGGTAAGCCGGGTCGTTGCTGTCCCAGCGCTGTTCCTGGTCGTAGATCGTCTGCATGTACTGCACGGCCTCGTCGCCGTAGTTGGACACCGACAGCTCGATGTCGCGCACGAACTGCTGAACCTCGACGGCGTTCAGCCGTTCCCGGGTCAACTCGCCCGGTGCCGCGTTGTAGGTGACGACCGTGGCGGCCAAGCCGGAGGTCGAGGTCTCGGCGTTGTCCCTGCCGAGGATGAAGTCGTCCCAGTCCGGCTTTCCGTAGTTGGACCAACCGGACTGGGCCAGCTGGAGCACGTCGGCCCACGTGCTGAGCGGCCTGTTGCGCTGTTCGAGCGCCGCGGCCACCGACCCCGGCATGGCGATGACCAGCGTGCTCCTGGTGATCGACCGGGCGCCCGGCACCAGCAGGTCGCCGTGGCCCTCGTGTTCGAGCAGCCGCAACCACATCGATGACGTCGGCAGCCACACCTCCGGCGGTTTCGCGCCCTCGGCGAGCAGGTTCTTCATCTTCCCCGAGGTGAGCGCGCTCATTTCCACGCGCGCGCACAGATCGCCCACCGCGCGGTGCGCGTCGTTGTACTTCTTGATGAGTTCCGCCATGAGGGCGGCCTTCTCCGACGACGAGCTGACGCGGATGGTCTCCGTCCGGCTGCATCCGGTCGAGGTGGACAGCGAAATGGCGCCGGCCGCGCCGGCCAGCGCGACACCGGCGATCCCGCCGAGCACGTGACGTCGCTGAACGAGTCGAGCCACGTCAGTCCTCCCCAGATCGCGTGCGAGGCTCGGTCAGGTCCCAGGTCTCGAAGCTGAACCGAGCGATCGTACCCGCCCAGCGGCGGTAGGTCGAAGGATTCCCGTGCACTGCGGGTCCTCGGCTCAGCACGCCCAGCAACCGCGCCCAGATGTCGCGCACTCGTGCCGACTGTTCGGCGGCGGCGAGTTCCTCCACCAGCGCAACGACATCCCCCACGTGGCTCGGGTCGCGCAGCATCGCGATGAGGGCCCGGCATCCTTCCGGTGCGGCGACGAGCACCGCCAGGAGCACGAGAACGGCCTGGTACTCCCCGGTGCGGATGAAGTCCTTCTCGTCGAGGACGGTCGTGCGCACGAGGCGGTAGAGGTTCACGAACCGCTTCACCGCGCGAGGAGTGGCCAGCAGCGGGCGGAGCCGCTGGATGAACTCCAGCTCGTCGGTCTGCAGCCACAGCTTCTCCGGCTGCGGATCGGGCGACCGCGGCCGGGACTCGGCCGGTCTTGCGCCCTCCGGCGCGAACATCTCCGGACTGACACCGCCCGACCGCGGGGCGTCCGGCGCCGGTGCCGTCGGCAACGCGGTTTCGGTCGGCACGAGCGCCTCGACGAACCGCTCGGCCTCGGTTCCCATGGGGCGCAAGCCGAACACCACCTGGAAGATCTTGTCGAGGTAGTCCAGCGGCGTCGCGCCGTCCTCCCCATCGGCGTGGCCGCCGAACAGTTCCGAGTGGTACTGCTCCAGGCAGCGCCGCAGCCACCGGGGATCCACCGCGACGACCACGACGAAAAGCCGGAGCGCGAGCAGCATGTGCACGGCGGCGAGCACGTCTACGGCCTTGCGCGGCGAGCAGCGGTCGAGGTCGTCGATGTGGAGGATGACCCGTTCCAGCGGCGGCGAACCCGCGGAGGCCGCCCGCTGCTGCTCGTCGGCCTGGTCCCACTCCGCGAACGCCTTCTCGGCGGATTCGCTGAGCCTGCGCAGATCGGCGTGCGCGCGGCCGAACAACCCGCGGTACTGCTCGTAACCGCCGGACCGGGCCTCCTCGATCACCAGCGCCAGCTCCTGGGCGGCGTCGAGCTTCGCGAGCTGCATCTTGGTGTCCCGCACGCGGCTGTCCAGGTTCGGGCAGTCGCCCGCGGTGAGCCGTCGGGCCGTGGGCCACGTCGTGGTGATCAGTTCGATGACCGGCAGCACGGTGCTCACCGCGCCCACCAGCCACGCCCAGACGGCGCCGCCGGTCAGCCACACCACCAAGCCGGTCGCGGCGGCGAGCAGCAGTGCGAATCCGCCTGCCCATGCGAGACGAGCACGCCGGGGCACGAGCTTCGCCCACCACAACCGCATGCGCGCACGCAGCCGCCGGCCGAGGCCGGCTTCGGGATCGGCCAGCTCTTCGAGGGCGTGGAGCTCCTTGCGGAGGGTGGTGCGTTCGGTGCGGACGTCATCGGCGTCGGGGGGCACGGGTTCGGCGAGGGTGGCGAACAGGTGCTCCACGATCCCGACCCACAGGTGGTCGTCGTTGTAGTGCCACGCGTCGAAGCGCACCTGGCGCACCGCCGTCGCGAAGACGCTGCGCGCCGGATTCCGGCCGGCTTCCCTCGCGAGCCGATCGACGTTCTTCTCGAGCTGGCGCAGGAAACTCGACTTGCCCGATCCCCAGCGGCCGAGCAGTGCGATCGCCAGCGGTGGCCTGGTTTCCCGGTCGAGGACGAGCTCGGCGAGGCCGCGCACGTCGTCGGCGAAGTCGAGCAGGTCTTCGTCGCTCTCCTGGTCGCTGGCGAGCCCGGCCTGCGGGCGCTGCTTCGTGCCAGGATCCGCGGGGCCGCCCGTCGTCAGGTCCCAGACGCGGATCGAGCCGTCCTCGGCCCCGCTGATGAGCAGCCTGCTGTTGGGAGTGACGGCGAAGGATCGCACGGCGCCGTCGTGCCTGCCGTGCATCTGCATCGGCTTGGTGGGGCGCTCCGGTTCCCAGGCCCAGACCCCGCCGTTGAAATCGCCCGCGACGACCTGTCGCCCGTCGTGCGTCACGGCCACCGCGACCACGTCTTCGCAGCCGGTCAGCTGCACCGTGCTTTCCTTCTGCCCGCGGTTCCAGCAGAGCACGCCGTCCAGGGTTGCGCAGGCGACGCGCGTGCCGCCGGGGGAAGCCGCCACCGCGGCGTTGCCGGGAGCATGGCCGTTCAGCCGGCCCAGTTCCTCGCCGGACCAGTCCGTGACGCGGATGAGCGGGTCGGAGCCGGCGGTGACGACCTGCCGATTCCTGGTCACCGCGATGCTCTCGACGAGCCGGTGCCCGCTGGGCCAGCTGCTGCCGTCGGGCGGTTGCAGGACGGTTCCCGCGAGGTCGATGGCCGCGACGGCGTCGCCGCTGGGCGAGATGGCGGCTGCCGTGACGCGAACGCGGTGCCGCGCGGGGGAAGTCCCACGGTTCGGGACCGTCCAGTCGACCGTCGCGGTCCGGCCGCACGAAACGACTCGGTCGTCGGCGGTGACCGAGACGGCGAGCACGGCGTCATCGTGCTCGGAGTGCTTGTCCAGCAGCACGCCGGTGCGCAGGTCCCAGACCCGGACCGTGGCGTCGTCGCCGCCGGTGACGAACCTGCGGCCGTCCGGGAAAACGGCGATGGCGCGAACGGCGCCGCGATGGCCCGCGAACGGTTCCGGAGTGCTCGTCATAGTGATCACCGACACTATCGCGATCAAGACCGGGCACACGCGGATTCGGGAAGAAAGGCAACGCCTTCGCCGTGCAGACCCCGAGACCGGTCGGCCCGCGCCACGGCCTTACCAGGGGAAACGGGGTGTGGTGGCTGCTGATCCGGGAAGACCGGCCCCGGCCGCGGGAAACCACCTGCGAGCAGTTCTGAACCGAACGGCATCACGCTGCCGTGACTCCAGGAGAAGGCGCGCGGACGAGTCCGGGAACGGGTCCGGCCTGGGGGACAGCCCTACCTCGCGGGGTGGGGCAGCCACCGGAAAACCAGCGGGACAGCACCGGGGAACGGAGGGACAGACCCGACGATTCCCGCGCCGATCAACGGAAGCATTCCTGTCGACACCAGGGGATCGCCCAGCACATCCGCCGGGAAGGGAATGCGAAATGAACACCATGGACAGTGTCATCCGGGAACACGGTGCCGCGCTGCTTTCCTACGCCACCCGCCTCACCGGCGACCGGTACCTGGCCGAGGACGTCGTGCAGGAAACGTGGCTGCGGGCCTGGCGCCACGCCGACCGCCTCACCAACGGCAACGGCTCGGTGCGCGGCTGGCTGCTGCGCATCGCGCACAACGTCGCCATCGACCTGCACCGCGGCCGGCGGGCCCGGCCGACCGAGGTCGGCTTCGACGGCGAAGCGCTGGCGAACACCGCCGTGCAGTCGGCGCCCAGCGACGAGGTGGAGAACCGCATGGTCGTGGGCGAGCTCCTCGATCACCTCTCCCCGGTGCACCGCAGCGCGGTGGTGGAGGTCTACTTCACCGATCGCACCGCGACGTCCGTGGCCTCCGCGCTCGGCGTTCCCGTCGGCACCGTGAAAAGCAGGCTGCACAACGCACTTCGCACGTTGCGCGACCAGTTCCCCCGCCCGCTCATGGAAGCCGCGTGACGGCTGCGCCGGCCGGTCAGCGCAATTCGGTGCAGGGCGTGGCGTCGGCGTCGTCCGCGGCGCCGGTTTCCAAGCGCACGTTCGAGAACGTGACGTCCATCCGCCGCTGCGAGTACACCACGAACGGGGTGTTGACCGCCCTCGGATCCAGTCCCTCCGACACGAAGCAGGACAGCGGGATCTTCACCGTGGCCTGCTGCTCCACCGGCAGCTTGGTGAACAGCCCGGTGGCCGGCAGCTCGGCTTTGCACGGGTGATGGCAGTGCACCGCGATCTGCGTGGTGTCGCCGGTCGGCGGCGCGTGCAGCACCGCGTCGAAGACCAGCGCGCCCCCGTTGTCCACATAGGGCGAGAGGTCGATCGAGTCGTTCTGGTTCGAGGTCTGCAGGTAGAACTGCCCCGGCGAGTCAGCCGTCCAGGCCACCCGCACGCCGTTGCTGCCCGGGTCGGGCGTCGCCTTGATCATCGGCGGCTGCTCCGCGCCGCTCGCGGAGAGCTTGGTGCCGCCCCAGTTGACGTCGGAGGCGACGAAACCGACGAACGGGTTGACGGCCTTGCCGTCGTAGATCTTCAGCGGACCGTTCGGTGGCGAGGACTTCGCGGCGACCGGCTTCTCGGCCGCGCCGGGCGTGTCGTCGCCGGTGGTGAGGAACGTCGTCACGGCGATGCCGATGATCAGGGCGGCCCCCGCCGCGATCGCGGGCACCAGCCACTTCCGGCGGCTCGGCCGCGGCGCGGCCGACTGCGGGGGACCGGCGGGGGGCCGGCCCGCGGGTGGCGGGGGGCCGACGGGTGCCGGGCGCGGGTTCGGCGGCGGGGTGGCGGGCCGCGGTTGCGCGGAAATGAGGGCGGCTCCGAGCGCCACGGTGAACTTCGGGTGCAGCGTCACCCGCACCGGCTTGTTGAACTCCTGCGCCACCTGCTGGGCCACCAGCGGGACGCGGGACGAGCCGCCGGCGAGCAGCACCGCGGACAGGTCGTCGACCCGCAGCCCGGCCGACGCCGTGGTGCGGTGCAGCGCATCGGTGGTCAACCGCACCGACGGCTTGATCATCTCGTTGAACTCCAGCCGCGTGATGGTCACCTCGCGCGGTCCGGAGGGCAGCGGGATGGTCAGCCGCACGTCCGGCTCGATGGACAGTTCTTCCTTGGCGCGCACGCAAATCGCCTGGATCGCCGCGAGCGCGGCCGCCGCCTCCGGATCGGTCACGTCCAGGTCGCTGATCGCGCGGTCGAGCCGCTGATCGATGTGGGCGAGCAGCGCCTCGTCGAAGTCGATGCCGCCGAGGTGCTCGATGCCTTCCGGTGTGCCGAGGATCTCCATCCGGCCCGCGCGCATCCGCAGGATGGTGGTGTCGAACGTGCCGCCGCCGAGGTCGTAGACGGCGACCACCTCGCCGTCACCGAGCCTGCGCTCGCTGGAGTAGTGCGTCGCCGCCGCCTCCGGCTCGGTGATCAGGCGGAAGTCGTCCACGCCTGCCAGCCGAGGAACCTCGGTGAAGTGCTCCCGCCGGTACGGGCCCCAGATCGCCGGGTAGGTCAGCACGACCGACTCCGGCGGGCTGCCCGCGCCCCGGGTCACGGCGGCGAGCACGTCGCGCAGCTGCGCGGCCATCAGCGCGGCGGGGGAGTAGGTGGACCCGCCGAGCACCAGCGGCGTCGGGTCGCCGAGGCGGCGCTTGAAGTTGCGGGCGGTCCGCGCCGGGTCGGACGCGGCGTTCAGCGCCGCGTCGCCGGTCAGCAACTCACCGTCAGGTGCCCGGTAGGCTACCGACGGTACGACCATGGCAGGGGACATCGGCACCATGCGGGTACCGTCCGGGCCGCTGATCGCGGCGGAGGCGAATGAGGTTCCGAGATCGATACCAACGCCATACCGCACTACGTGCGCCCCTTTCACGCCTGCGAAAGCGAAGACAACCACAACCCAACACAACCCAAGCGAGATCAATCCTATGGTGCACGCGAAATGGGGGATATCCCTACCCCCACAGGGGGTTTGCACCCTTTCTCCCGATTCTCGCGAGGGTGAGGCTGGTGTGATGGGCGGCATCGCGCGCAAGATCACCGGGCTGGGCAGGCGGCTGCCAGGCTGGCTGCGCGCGCCCGGCCGGGGTGCCGCCGAGTTCCGGTGTGAGCTGGAACGGGAGCTGCACGACGGCCCGGCGGCGGGTCTGTCGGCGCTGGCCATCGAGTTGGGTCTGATCTCCGCCGCGGCTGGTGATCCGCAGCTCGCGGCCCGGGTCGACGCACTGCGGGACGCTGTCTGCCTACTCGTCGACCGCGTGCGGCTGCTCGGCGCGACCATCCATCCGCCGGCGCTCGTCGCCGGCCTCGAACCGGCGTGGTTGTCCGTCGCCGAGCACTGCGACCTGCGGTTGCGGCTGGACCTGCCGGACCACGATCTCGGTGCACACGCATCGGCCCGGATGGGTCTCCTCGTCGCCGATCACCTGCGTACCCTGGAGTCGGGCACCATCGTGCAGGTGCGAGTGCGGGGCAGGAGGTTCGTGCGCGTGCACATCACCGAGCAGCGGCCGGGTTCGGCGCAGCGGCGGCATTTCCGGGCGGTGCTGGGATGAGGGTGGCCATCGCAGAGGACGGCGCGCTGTTCCGGGAAGGCCTGGTCATGCTGCTGGAGGCGGCGGGACACGAGGTGGTCGGCTGCGTCGGCGACGGTGACGCGCTGCTGGCGATCGTCGCCACCGAGCCGGTGGACGTCGCGATCCTCGACATCCGAATGCCACCCGAGCCCGACGGCGGACTGATCACCGCGGAGCGGATTCGGGCCCGCAGCCCCGAGACCGGCCTGCTGCTGCTGTCGCACTACGCCGAGACGCACTACCTGATGCGCGTGCTGGAGATCGACGCGGAGCGCATCGGTTACCGGCTCAAGGAGCGCGTCGCGGGCGTGCAGGTGCTCGCCGACACACTGGACCGCATCGCCGCGGGTGAAATCGTGATCGAACCGGTGCTCGCCAAGCGCCTCGTCGAGGCGCCGGCCGGTCGCGCGGACAGTCCCATCGCCTCGCTGACCGAGCGGGAGCTCGACGTGCTGCGCCTGATGGCCGAGGGGCACGCCAACAACGCGATCGCCAAGGAGTTGTTCGTCTCCGCCAAGGTCGTCGAGAAGCACATCGCGTCGATCTTCACCAAGCTCGGCCTGCCGCGTGACCAGGTCATGCACCACCGCCGCGTCCTTGCCGTGCTCGCCTATCTGCGGGCGAGCCGGATCGAAGGCTAGGCCGGCATGCCGAAGCTCCGGCGTGCGCACGAGCTCGTCGCATCCGTGCCGCCCCATCGGCTGGTCGCCGCGCTGGTGCAGCAGTTGGCCGAGACGGTCGGCGGGCAGGCCGCCTACTGCGTTCCCGCGGCCGGCCGGCCTGCGGATCTGAATGTCGTCGCAGCGTCGCCGGAGCACGTTTCGGTGCGCGGCGGACTCGCCGGCGAGTCCGCCAGGGAGCCGGTGCGCGGCGGCGGGCTGCTGCTCGTCGCCGGCACCCGGCGTTGGGGCGCGAACGAGCAGGCCGCGATCCGGGAGACCGCGGGCTGGCTGGGCGTCACGGCCGAGGTGGACCGGCTGCGCGCGGATCGCGACTGTGCCGAGGCTCGCGCCCGCGGGCTGCGCGTGGAGGTGACGACCGCGCGCGAGCGGCTGGCTCAGGTGCGCGATCTCGAGCGGCGCCGGCTCGTCCGGGCGATCACCACGACGACCCAGCAGGATCTCGACGACGTGCGCCGACGGCTGCGCGGTCTCAGCGAGCTGCTGGCCGAGGACGCCGCGCTGCCGCAGCTCGCGGAGCTCGGCACCGCGGTGGACGAAATGCTGGACAACTTCCGGACGGTCGTGCGCGGGGTGTTTCCGGCGATGCTGCCGGATCGCGGCTCGCGGGCGGCGCTCGAGGAGCTGGCGGCGACGTTGCCCCACCCGGTCCGGTTCGGCGGCGAACTCGGGCGGCGCGCCGGCTGGCAGGTCGAGTCCGGTTTCTACCACGCCGTCGCGGCGGTGCTGAACCTGTTGGCGGGCAAGGGAATCAGCCCCGATCCCGCCGTCGTGGTGGAGTTCGGGCGGGACGATGCGCTGCGGGCGCGGATGACCGCCGCGGCCGGACAGCTGTCGGCGAGCGACTTGCGCGCCGCGCTCGACCACGACGCCGAACGCCTCGCGGTGCTGGGCGGCGCGATGGACTTCGCGGTGACCGGCGGCGAGGCCGTGGTCACGGTGCAGCTCGCGGACCGGATGGCGCCGACGACGACCCCGCCCCGGGCCGAGGTCAGCGCCCTGTACCAGCGGGTGTGGGACCTGGTGCGGCAGGGCCGGCGCGCCGCGGGCGACGGCCCGGACCGGCCCCGCTGGGACGCCATCGCGGCGAGACTCGCGCAGCCGGCGCGCCTGGCCGTGGTGGCCGACGCGGCAGTGGACCCGGCCGAGGTGGCCCGCGCGTCCGCGCTCGGGGTCACGGTGGTCTTCGCCGACGGGCCGGCCGACTGGGCGCTGGCGGAGGAATTCCTCGCCGATGACGGCCCGCACGGATCGGTCGACGCGGTGCTGTGCCTGGTGCCGCCCGCTCCCGCGTTCCGGGCGACGCTGCGCCGGGGTCGGCAGCGGGTGGAGCTGAGCGAGTCCGCGAGCCTGGATCAGTTGGCGCGCAAGCTGATCGCGTGGGCACCGGTGATCGCCGCCCGCCGCGCCATCGTCGCGGTGCGCGCGCTGTTGCCGGGGCTGCCCGGGGATCATCCGCTGCGGTGGGAGGTGGACCGGATCGCCGCCGAGGCGCACGAGATCACCGAGCTGGACCTGCTCGACGAACTCTCCAGCGGCGACACCCGGGTGCTGCACGGAGTTGCCGCGGACGCCGCGCGGCTGCTCGGCGCGCACGGCGCCGATCCGCGCGCCCGGCTCGGTTTGGACTCGGACGCGAACGACGAACAGGTGCAGGCCGCGGCGCAGCAGGCGGTGCTGCGGTGGCGGGCTCACGCCGGGAAGCCGGGCACCGGCGGGCGGGACGGGATGGCGTGCGAGGTGCTGGTGCGCACGGCGGAGGGACTGCTCAGCGCGGCACGAACCCCGTGATCGTGGTGCCGCGGCCCGGCGCGGAGCGGATCGTGACGGTGCCGCCGACGGTCGCGAGCCGCGCGGACAGGTTGGGCAGCCCGGAATTCAGTGCGGTGACGGTGAATCCGGGGCCGTCGTCGGACACCACGAACTCGAGCCCGAGGTGGCTGTCGCGGACGGTGGCCGCGATGGACGCGCCCGGCGCGTGCTTGTGCGCGTTGTTCACCGCCTCCAGGCACGCGAAGTACACGGTGGACTCGACCAGGGGCGCGTAACGGTGCCGCAATCCCGCGGTGTTGAGCATGACGTCCTCGTGGCCGGCGAGTTCGGCCTTGAGCGCGGCCGCCAGGCCTTCGGTGGCCAGCGCGATCGGCAGTATTCCGGCGGCGGTGCCGACGAGGACCTTCTCCGCGGTGTCCAATTTGGACATCAAGGTGTCGAGTCGCTGCTCCGTCGCGGCACCGGCGTGCTCGACGAGCGCGAGCGCCATCCGCAGCGCGACGAGGTGGTGCTGGGCGCCGTCGTGGAGGTCGCGTTCCAGTCCACGTCGTTCCTGCTCCATCTCCACCGTCGCCCGCCACCGGTCGTCGACCAGTTCGTGCGCCGCGGCATCGCCGTCGCGGCGCAGCCGGTCGGTCTCGGCGGCCAGGCGCACCTCCGCCAGCGGAGCGCCGAGCACCGCGGCGAGCGCGGCCACCGGCCCGGCGGACTCCGGCGCGACCGCGAGGATCCCCTGCGGCTGACCGCCGTACTCGACGGTGTGCTCGAGCCACGGCCCGGCCCCGTGCCCCCACCGGTAGCAGTCGCCGGCAATGGTGAGCGCGCAGCCGGTGGCCCCGAGCGTGGTACCGATCACGCGGGCCAGGGCGTGCGGGTCCGGGGCGCGCTGCAGATTGGCGAGGTGGTCCGACACCGCCTCGATCGCTTGCTTCTCCTGCGCACGCACTCTGCGAAGGTATCGCGTGGCGCGAGGCGCAGGAGGGCCCACCGGGCGCGCGTCGGCGGAAACTGCGGATATGGCGTGCTCAGGGCTCATTTCTTCGGGGAATTGTGTTCTGGATCACAATATGAATTGGAGTCCGGCGGGCCGCGCTGAGTCCGGCGAGGAGCCAAGGGGTGGAGAAATCCGCGGTGAAGGATGTGCGGGTTTCGAGGATGTTCATGCATTCGTGATCTTGCCGCTCGGATTGTCGGCTAGCGGCAGAAAGCGGGGGCGCGTCCGATGATCGCCGGACGCGCCCCCGCTTCGGGGCGCTCGGTCAGGGCTGAGCCGTCACCGCATCCGCCACAGCTCGTAAACGCCGTTCACCGACCTGCATTCGTGCGGCAGGTCCACACCCGGGCCTCCCGGGCCGCCGACCATATCCTGGTAGCCCTCTTCGCACGCGGCCGCGGTGTGGTACCAGTAGCCGGTGTAGTACCACTCGGCCGCGCTCGCGGACGTCGCGGTGGCCACGAGCATGCCGAACCCCAGGAGGGTGCCGGCCAGGAGCTTCTTCATCATGGATCCTTCCATCGCTCGGGAAACGCCGAATTCGCGTTTCCGCAGTGGATTGCTGCCGGTGCGCACCGGCATTCCCGGCTCGCGATCAGCCGGGGTTCAACGCTGCGGCGACCTTGCGGATGAATGCGATCCGCGAACTTGATCGCTGCGGCCGAAGTTAACAGCGCGGTGACCCGGGCGGTCGGAATTGTCGCGGGCGAGGGAAGAATGGGCAGCGCATTTGCCCCGTGGCCCTTGCGGGGAGCGCACGCTGAACGATGCGCCGCACCGTTGCGTCGGGCTTGGGAATGCCGATGATCACGCTGGCGCGGGGAGCGACTGCGGGGATGGCGGTGCTCTATTCGAGTGAGGGTGGGGAAGGCTCCGAGTCCGGGCCGGTGAGTCTCAACCGCAGCAGAACGGGTTGTCGCAGGGGTCGCCGATCTCGCTGCCGTAGGCCACGAAGGTCCGGATGGGGGCGAGGATCTCCTCGGCGGTACGGGCGTCCAGCGGCGGGTCCGTCCGGGGTGACGGCTTTCCCCAGGTGGACGGCAGGTCGTCGATGTCGAAGCGCCTCGCGCCATCGACGAACAACGTCCAGAGTGGATGATCTGGGAAGCTGTTGAGCCGCAGGGCCCAAGATCGGCCGTCGACGATGGCGGCGACCGGGAAGCGCGGGTCACCTGTTCGTCGCCATTGCGGTCTTGCGAGCAGTTCTTGCGGCGGCATGCCCTCAGTCTTGCCGAGGGGCCGGGATGGTGGAAGCCTGTGTCCGCCGCCACGCACGTTTCCGTCGTGCGTCTGGATGATCCTTTTCGTGCCGTGCTGTTCCCTTGATCACTTGAGTGCTGCGGCCGAATTTATTAGGTTAGGCTAACCCAAGTGTCCTGCCGGGCTTCGTGCTCCCGGCGTCGACCGCTTCGGGAATCACGACGGAGGAGGAGCTCGCCGGCATGGCTGGACCCGCGGTACCCCTCGAACTGCCCGCCATCGCGGACGAACCGCTCGCCCTGGCATGGCCGGACGACTCGGCGCGAATCCTCGGGCCGCTGCCCACGCCGGCCGAGCTGGCCGAGCGCTTCCCGCGCGGCGAACGGCTGCGTGCCCAGGTGGCCGGGCACCGACGGGCCGTGCGGGAGATCGTCGACGGCACGGACGACCGGCTGCTGGTCGTCGTCGGGCCGTGCTCGGTGCACGACCCGGACGCCGCGTTGCGATATGCGCGCGAACTGGCGGCCGCCGCCGCGGCGCACGACCGCGACCTGCTGGTGGTGCTGCGTGCGTACCTGGAGAAGCCGCGAACCTCGGTCGGTTGGAAGGGGCTGCTGCACGACCCGCGCCTGGACGGCCGCGAAGACCTGGCCGAGGGGCTGGCGATCGGGCGCGAATTCCTCGTGCGCGCAGCGAATTCCGGCCTCCCGCTGGCGTACGAGTTCGTGGATCCGTTCCTCGCCCCGTACGTGCTCGACCTGGTGTCGTGGGGCGCGCTCGGCGCGCGCACGGTGGCCTCCCAGCCGCACCGGCAGCTCGCCTCGGCGCTGCCGATGCCCGTCGGCATGAAGAACGGCGTGACCGGGGACGTCGAGGTCGCGATCGCCGCGGTGCGCGCCGCGCGGGCGCCGCACACCTTCCCCTCGCTGGCGGTCGACGGAGCTCTGTCCGCGGTGGTCGGCGCGGGAAATTCCGCTTGCCACGTCGTGCTTCGCGGTGGCGCGCGGCCCAACTACGACGCCACGTCCGTTGGCGCGGCGCTGGACGAACTGCGCGCCGCGGGCGTCGAGGCTGGCGTGGTGGTCGACGCCTCGCACGGCAACAGCGGGAAGGACTACCGGCGGCAGCCGGGGGTCGTCGAGGACGTGGCGGCGCAGGTCGCGGCCGGGAACCGCGGCCTGCGCGGACTCATGATCGAGTCCTTCCTCGAGCCGGGCAGTCAGGACATCGCGGCGAAGCCGCTGCGCTACGGAGTCAGCGTCACCGACGGCTGCCTGGACTTGCCCGCGACCGCGCGCTGCCTGGACATCCTCGCGGAGGCGGCGCGTCGCAGGCGGATTTCGCCGGTGCGTCCCCGAGCTCGGTCGGTCGGGCTGTGAGCGGCCTGCGCACCGAGCCGGCGTCAAGCACTATCCGAGCGAGGTGAGCACGTCCTGACGAACCCGTTCGACGACCCGGAGGGCACCTTCCTGGTGCTGGTCAACGACGAGGAGCAGCACTCGCTCTGGCCGGAGTTCGCCGAGGTTCCGGCGGGCTGCCGACGGGTGTTCGGTCCGGAAGCCCGCGAGGCGTGCCTGGACCACATCCGAGCGAACTGGACCGACCTGCGGCCGAGGAGCCTGCGGGTGGCGATGGGGGAGGGGGACGCATGACGCGCGCGGAAGCGGAGCGGGTCGGGCACCTGGACCGGATCGCGCAGGTGCGAGCCGGCCGGCACGCGGAGAAGGTGGGCTACCCGATCCGGATCCGCCAGACCGAGGTCGTGCGCACCGAGATGCTCGGGGCCGGGCTCATCCGCGTCACCCTCGGCGCGGGCACCGAGGGCTTCGAGGCGCACGCCCCGTGCGAGCACGTCAAGCTCATGTTCCCGGACCCGGACGGCAGGCTGCGGCTGCCCGAGCAGAACGGGCTGTTGTTGCGCTGGCCCAAGCCGTCTCCGACGTCGCGTGAGTACACCGTGCGCCGGTACGACCCCGTCGCGGGCGAGATCGACATCGACATGGTGCTGCACCCCGGCGGTCTCGCCTCGGAGTGAGCGCGCGCGGTCACGCCCGGCGACGTCATGCACGTGGCCGGCCCGCCCGGCGGGCCCTGGATTCCGACGCGGCCGGGTTCGTCGGGCAGCTGCGGAGCAGCGATGGCTGAGGCGTCCACCCGCGAGCGCATCGACCCGGCGTTGTGGCGCACCGCGTTCGTGCTGGTGCTCGGCACGTTCATGGCGACGCTGGACGCGACGATCGTCAGCGTCGGCATCCGGGAACCGATCGCCGACTTCGATGCCTCGGTCACCGAGATCCAATGGGTGACCACGGCGTACACCTGCTCGCGGTCGTCACGGCCGTCCCGGCGTCGGGCTGGCTGGCGGGCCGGTTCGGCGGCAGGCGCACCTGCTGTAGGAAACACTTGTTTCCCGTAGAACTCGTGATGTTTCATGGTGGTCTTACTCGTAGTTCGGCAGGCCTGTTGCAGTGGCGGAGGGAGAGCTCGTCGCGTGATGCGCACCGGAGGATCGCTCGTCGTCGAGTCGCTGGCGGCTTTGGGCGCGGACACCGTATTCGGCGAGCCCGGCCAGCACGCGCTCGGGATCTTCCAGGCCCTGGCCGGGTCCGGGCTGCGGTACGCGGGTTTCCGCACCGAGCTCAACGCCGGGTTCGCGGCGGCGGGTTTCGCCTGCGCCACCGGTCGTCCGGCTCCGCTGCTGGTGTCGACCGGCCCGGGCGCCCTGATCAGCCTCGCAGCGCTCCAGGAGGCGGCATCCTCCTCGGTTCCGGTGATCGTCATCGGCAGTCAGGTCCCGTCGGCCGGTTTGGGCGGCCCGCGCAGGGGTTTCCTGCACGAACTGCCCGACCAGCGCGCGTGCGTCGCACAGGTGGTGAAATCCGCCGAAACGGCCCGGCACCCGTCCCAGATCCCGAGCGCGATCGCCCGCGCCTGGGAGATCGCGCTCACCCCGCCGCACGGCCCGGTCTGGGTCGAGATCCCACAGGACGTCCTGCTGGCCGAGGCCGATTTTCCGCCCGTGCGCGGGCTGACCGCGACGCCGCAGGTACCGGCACCGCTGCCGGAGTTGGTCCATGCCGCGGCAGCCGACCTGGATCGCGCGCAGCGCCCGGTGATCCTCGCAGGTGGTGGAGTGGTGCGCGCCGGGGCCGAGCACGCCCTGCTGGAACTCGCCGAGAAGCTGCGCGCCCCGGTGGCGACGACCTTCGGAGCCAAAGGTGCGTTCCCCTGGCTGCATCCGTTGTCGGCGCAGTCCTGGTTGGAGGATCAGCACACCACGGATTTCCTGGCCGATGCGGACGTTCTGCTCGTGGTCGGCAGCGGGCTCGGGGAGTTGTCGAGCAACTACCACACGTTCCGGCCGCGGGGGCGGGTCATCCAGGTCGAAGCGGACCTGGCCAAGCTGGAGGCCAACGTCCCGGCGCTGGGCATCCACGCCGATGCGCGGCTCGCCCTCGCGGCGCTGGCTTCGGCGGTCTCCGCGCGTGAGTCCGACGGCGTGGCGGAGGCGCGTGTCGGCGAGCTGCTGACGAAGATCCGGCAACGGCTCGACAGCCAGGACCTGGGAACCGAACGCGCACTAGTCGAGGCGGTTCGCGCCGCGTTGCCCGATGATGCGCCGAGCTTCTGGGACATGACGATCCTCGCTTACTGGGCCTGGTCGGCTTTCGACGCGCGAGTCCCGGGCGCGATGCAGTCAGCGCAGGGCGCCGGTGGACTCGGCTACGGGTTTCCCGCCGCGTTGGGTGCAGCTGTCGCGCTGGGCGATCGGCGGCCGGCATTGGCGGTTTCCGGTGATGGCGGCGCGATGTACGGCATCAGCGAGCTGGCCACGGCCCGGCAGCTGGGGTTGAACGTGACCTGGTTGATCGTGGACGACGGCGGCTACGGAATCCTCCGCGAGTACATGACCGACGCCTTCGGGTCCGCCTACGGGACCGAGCTCGCCCGGCCCGATTTCGTCGCGCTCGCAGAGTCTT
Source organism: Saccharopolyspora sp. NPDC050389 (assembly GCF_040655595.1). NCBI lineage: Bacteria > Bacillati > Actinomycetota > Actinomycetes > Pseudonocardiales > Pseudonocardiaceae > Saccharopolyspora > Saccharopolyspora sp. NPDC050389. The sequence goes on along the minus strand of NZ_JBFAKG010000003.1, from coordinate 107,181 downwards.
TCGGAGTTCCTGCGCGAAAGTCCACACCGGACTGCCTGGAGCGGGACCTCGCCGCCGCGTTGGCGGAGCCGGGGCCGAACGTCGTGGTGTTGCCGGCGAATTTGCGCATGTTCGCGCCGACGCACCTGCCTGGATGAGGCCGAGGCTCAAACCAGGTGTTCCAGCAGTTGCCGAGCATCCGGCAACTCGTCGAGGCGCATCACGGTGTCGACCAGCCGCCCGATGGTCGGCTCCGGGACGGCCGCGAGGCTGCGGAACTTGGCGATCAGGGCGTCGTCGCCGATCGGGTTGGCAGGTGAGCCCAGCGGATCGGTGACCTGGCACGGGTGGCTGCCGTCTTCGGTGATGAGGTCGATGATCGGTTCGGCGGAAGCCGGCATCGACGCATCCACGTCGAGCGAGACGCAATCCATGATGGCTCGCACCCGCTCGTCGCTGCGGCGCTGCGGGCTGTATGCCGAGAGGTCCGCGGTGCCGTACGCGATCTGAGCGGAGACCGCGTACGGCAGGCTGAGCTGCGCTGTGCCGAGGGTTCGCGTGTCGCGGCCGCTGCACATGTCCGCCAGGAACGGGCTGAGGCGGACGCGCACCTCCCGGATCTCGTCGGCATGCAGGTCGTGGTCCCGCATGAGTTGCGCGACGGCGTCGATGGCCGAGTGCGTGCCGCGGCACGATGCGTGGGGCTTGATGGCACACCGCTGGATTCGCCACTGCTCACCGAGCCCGTCGGTGAGCGCGGAGTGTTGTGCGGTTTCCGGGGCGAAGGTGTTGAGGAAGCCACCCCAGACGTCGTCGAGAGCGTGGACCGGGCCCGAGGTTCCGCTTCCGGCGAGCGCGGCAGCGGTGACACCGGCTTCCGCGGCCCGACCCGCGTGCAGCCGCTTGCTCAAGGCACCATTGTGGACGAATGCCCAGAGGCCACCGCTCATCGAGGCGGCGAAGCCGACCGCCGCGGAGCATTGTTCCGGGGCTAGCGCCAGAATGCGGGCTGCCGCGGCGGCCGATCCGAAGGGGCCGCAGGTGCCGGTGGAGTGCCAGCCCGCCTGGTTGTGCTCTTGGTAGCCGCCACAGCCTTCCAGAGCGCGTCTGGCGAGGTCGTAGCCCACGACGATCGCGACGAGCAGTTCTGCGCCGGAAACGACTCGGTCCGTCAGCGAAAGAGCGGCGAGGGCGGCGGGAACGACGACCGCGCCGGAGTGGTCGCAGCCGCCGGTGTCGTCGAGTTCCAGCGCGTGTGCCGCCACGCCATTGGCCAGCGCGGCGTCGCGAGGCGAGGCGAGCAGGCCGGTTCCCCAGATCGCGGCTCCCGTGGTGGTCGGCGCGGTGAGGGTTGCCGTGATCCTGGTCGTTTCCGGTGTCCTGGCACCGGCCAGGGCCGCGCCGAGGGTGTCGAGGAGGTGTCGTTTGGCCTTGTCCGCGACGCTTCCGGGGAGACCCGCGAAGGTGGTTCCGGCGATGAACTCGCCGAGGAGGTTTGCGGTGGGTTCAGGCATCGAAACCATCTCCGGTCAGTCGGGCGAAGACGTCCGCCGGGTGTCCGGGCTCGTTGACGGGGTGGTTCTCGTGCCACCAGTCGGCGATCTCGCTGCCGGTCGCGAACCACGCCCCGCCGGTGGCGCGGATGCGTTGGAGGAGTTCGCGGACGAGCCCGATGCGTCCGGGAGTTCCGGAGACCTCCGGGTGCAGCCGGAGGACGTAGCAGAGCCCGAAGCGGTGGTGGGCCTGGAATTCCTGCCACCAGTTGTCCAGCACGTCGGCGTAGCCGGCGATCCGGCACTGACCGGCGGGCATCGGAGGGTCGAGGTTGAACACGAAGTACGGGGCGTCTTCGAGCTCGTAGTGCAGCGGGATTTCCACCAGCCCGGCGGGGTGGACGTACGGCAGGTCGTCGCCGCGCCACGACGAGGACCAGTCGATTCCTGCTTCCGCCAGCGCTTCGGGAAGTCCGCGGGCGAAGTCGCCCTGCGGGATGCGGAATCCCCGGGGCCATGCGCCGGTGATCTCGGCGAGCGCGTCTTGACCGGCGGTGATCGCACGGCGCTGGCCGGCGAGGTCGAGCCGGTCGAAGTCCTCGTGCGTGAAGCCGTGATTGCCGATCTCATGACCGGCGTTGTGGACGCGTTCCACCAACTTCCCGTGTTCGCGGGCATTCGCGCCCGGGATGAACCACGTCGCCGGCACCTCAAGCTCGGCGAACAGGTCGAGGAGCCGGTCGACGCCGCGTGTTGCGCCGTAGCGGAACTGCGACAGCGTCTTTTCTCGCGACTTCAGCGAGGGATCCGCCGAAAGCAGGGCGAGGTCGCCGTCGAAATCCACCGTGATCGCTACGGCGCACTTCTGCCCGGGTGGCCAGGTTGGTTCTCGTGCCGCCATTTCACCTCGCCTCCGGAACGTCCTGCACCTCGCGATGCCACTCGGCGACGTCGCGGCAGGTCGCGAACCACACGTCGCTCGGTGTTCGCATGTGCGCCAGGAACCGCTCCAACAGCTGCAGCCGCCCGGGTTTGCCGACCACCTTGGGGTGGAACAGAGTTGTCATGCACAGCCCTTCGGCTCGGTGCCCGTCGAACTCGCGCTGCCAGTTGTCCAGGGTCGTCGCATAGCCGGCGATGCGGTCCTGCCCGGACGGGTAGTCCGGCCGGCGGTGGTACGCGAGGTACGCGTAGTCGTCGAGTTCCCAGCGCGCCGGTATCTCCACCAGCGGTGACGGTCGCCCGTCGATGCGGTGCCGGTAGGGCCGGTCGTCGCCGCGCATCGAACTGGAATAGCGGAAGCCGTGCTCGACCAGTAGTTGCGGAGTGTCGACGGCCCAGTCCCCGGACGGAGTGCGGTAGCCGACCGCGGGCGCGCCCAGCACGTCCTCGAAGATCTCCTGGCTGCGCCGGAGCACCCGCCGCTGCTGGTCGGTGTCGAGATCGCGGAACGATTCGTGCTGGTAGCCGTGGTGGGCGACCTCGTGACCGCGCGCCACGACGTCCCGGCAGCGCTCCGGCCACGTCTCCACGACCCACGCGGGGATGAAGAACGTGGCCGGAACACCGGCCGCGTCGAGGAGGTCGAGGATCCGCGGCAGCGCCCGCCACGGGCCGTACGAGCCGAGGGTGAAGTACTCCGGCTTCCGCCAGATGCTGCCGTCGAGCATGGCCGTCCCGGTCGGCCCGTCGAGGTCGAAGGCGAGGGCGACAGCCACCTGGGCGCCGCCCCGCCACACCAACCGGTCACCGGTCACGGCTTGACGCCGTTGACCACGGGCCTGGTGGCGCCGTAGCTCAGGCCCCACTTGTCGAGGATCGACTGGTAGGAGCCGTTGTCGACCACCGCGGTCAGGGCCTTCTGCACCGCGGAGGCCATCTGCTGGTCGCCCTTCTTGACCACCACGCCGAAGGGCTTGCCGGGCAGCGGTTCCAGGACGGTTTCGAACTTCGCCGGGTCCTTCTTCTCGAAGAACGCCAGGTTCTCGCCGCTTTGCACCGCGACGTCCGCGCGGCGCTGCTCCAGCTGCAGGCGGGCCGCCGACCCGGAATCGGTCGGCAACAGCTCGATCGCCGGAAGTCCCTTGCCGCCGCACGTTTCCGCGTCGTACTTCTGCACCATCAGGTAGTAGTCGGTCTTCTTGCTCACCGCGAGTTTCTTGCCGCACAACGACTCCGGCGAGGCGAACTCGGCGGCGCGCTCCTGCAACGAGTAGAACTGGGCGCGGGAGAGGAAGTAGTCGACGAAGTCGACCGTCTTCTGCCGCTCGGTGGTGTCCGACAGCCCGGACATGACGATGTCGACGCGGCCGGTGGCCACGGAGTTGAGCAGCTGGTCGAAGGGCTGCTCGACGAACTCGGCCTTGACGCCGAGCTGCTGCGCCATGGCGTTCGCGATCTCGACGTCGACGCCGACCACCTGACCGGTGGCTTCGTCGCGGAACTCCATCGGCGGCAGATCCGGGGACATCCCGATCCGGATCGTCCCGGATTGCGCCACGACATCCGGTAATCCGCTGCTGTTCGGTGCTCCGGTGTTCGTGCTGCCGCCCGCGCAGCCTGCCGTGGCGAGCAGCCCGGTGAGCAGCGCAGCGGTGAGGATCCGGGGAGCCTTCGGCCCATTTCGAAGCATGACTACCTCTTTCGACGAATCGGGGGTTAGAGGTTCTTTAAGAATGCGGCGTCAGCCGCATGCGGTGAGGGACTCAGCTCGCACCGCCGCGGGTTCTCAGACAGTGCCCACCCCGCCGGGGTTCTTGGCGAGGACAGCCCCGATGCCGCGTATTGGGCATTACGTAAGTCGGGGCTCCCACAGTCCAGGCGGCGTCTGTAACTCCCGCAGGGGGGCCGCTACCCGCACCGCCACGCAAACCGAATCTGCAACCACCCCTCAGAGCACCCGTTGCAGAAACGCCTGGGTGCGGGGATGTTCGGGATGGTCGAGCACGGCCCCGGGCGCGCCGATCTCGACGATCGCGCCGGCATCCATGAAGGCGACCCGGTCGGCCACCTCGCGGGCGAAGCCGATCTCGTGGGTGACCACGATCATCGTCAGGCCCGACTTCGCCAGGTCCTTCATCACCGCGAGGACCTCGCCGACCAGTTCGGGATCCAGCGCCGAAGTGGGTTCGTCGAACAGCAGCAGGGACGGCTCCATCGCCAGCGCCCGCGCGATCGCCACGCGCTGCTGCTGACCGCCCGAGAGCTGCCGCGGATACGCGTCGCGCTTGTCGGCCAACCCGACGCGAGCCAGGAGCTTCTCGGCTCGCTCGATGGCCGTGGCCTTGGTCTCCCGCTTGACCTGCACCGGGCCCTCGATCACGTTCTGCAGCGCGGTCAGGTGCGGGAATAGGTTGAAGCGCTGGAAAACCATGCCGATGGACTGCCGCTGCCGGGCGATCGACCGTTCGTCCAGCTCGTGGAGCTTCCCGCCGCGCGGTTCGTAGCCGATGACCTGGTCGCCGACCCAGATCCGGCCGCGGCTGATCTGCTCCAGGTGGTTGATGCAGCGCAGGAAGGTGCTCTTGCCCGAGCCGGAGGGGCCGAGGAGGCACAACACCTCACCATCGGCGACTTCGAGGTCGATGCCCTTGAGGACGTGCAGGTCGCTGAAGCTCTTGTGCACGCCCTCGGCCCGGACCAATGCGGTCGCCATCACGCACCTGCTTTCTGCCGCAGCACGGCTGCCCGCAACCTCTGCAGCGGGGTAGGCGGCAGCGCACGGCTCGTGGCACCGCGCGCGTAGTGCCGTTCGAGGTAGAACTGCAGCGCGGACAGCACCGACACGGCGGCCAGGTACCAGACGGCACAGACGATGAGCAGCTCCATGATCCGGTTGTTGACGAAGTAGATGTGCTGCGCTTCCAGCACGATCTCGGTGACGCCCACGGCCGAGGCAAGCGACGTCGTCTTCAGCATGCTGATCGTCTCGTTGCCCACCGGCGGGATGATCACCCGCATCGCCTGCGGCAACACGATTCGCCGCAACGCCTTCAGCCGGGTCATCCCGATCGCCCGTGCCGCCTCCAGCTGGCCCTCGTCGACGGACAGGATCCCGGCGCGCACGACTTCGCTGGTGTAGGCGCCCTGGTTGATGCCCAGGCCGAGCGCGGCGGCGACGAACGGCGTCACCAGCTCGACCGTGCGGCCGGTGTAGAGGCCCGGGATCGAGACGACCGGGAAGATCAGCGCCAGGTTGAACCACATCAGCAGCTGCAGGTACACCGGGGTCCCGCGGAAGATCCACACGTAGACCCAGGCGACACCGCTGGTGATGGGGTTCTTCGACAAGCGCATCACCGCGACGACCACGCCGAGGACGATCCCCAGCACCATCGCGACGATCGTGAGGACCACCGTGAGCACCAAGCCCTTGAGCAGCACGGGTGCCGCGAGGTACTCGCGGACGACCGACCACTCGATCTGGGCGTTGGCGAAGGAATGCGCGAACCAGGCGACCCCTGCCAGCACGACGACCGCGGCGACCCAGCGGCCGAGGTGCTTGCGCGGCACCGTTTCCCAGTCCGCGCCCGCGACCGCCGCGGACTCGGCCTGATGCAGTGGGCTCATGATCTCGGCCCCTCGTACTCCGCGGACCACACGCGCTGCGCGGCCGTGACCGCCGCCAACCGGTCGATCTGCTCGACGACCCGGTCCGGAGCGGTCCCGCCGTAGCCGATGCGGGCCGCCACGGCCGCCTCCGGCGTCAGCCGATCCCGCACGGCCGGCGCGAGCCGCTCGTCCACGGCCTGCAGGTCGGCGTCCGTCACCTCTTCCAGCTCGATGTCCTTGTCCTCGCACAGCTGGACCAAGGCGCCGGTGACCTCGTGGGCCTCGCTGAACGGAACTCCTTGCTCCGCAAGCCAATCCGCCACCTCGGTCGCGAGCGTGAACCCGGCGGTGGCCTGCTCGCGCAGCACCTCCACGTTGACGCGCATCGTGCGCACCATGCCCGCCATCGCCGGTAGCACCAACGCCAACGTGTCCACGCTGTCCAGCGCCGCCCGCTTGTCCTCGGCGAGGTCGCGGTTGTAGGCCAGCGGCAGGGATTTCAGCACCGACATCAAACCGGCCAGGTCGCCGAGCAGGCGCCCCGCCTTGCCGCGGGCGAGCTCGGCGATGTCGGGATTCTTCTTCTGAGGCATGATCGAACTGCCGGTGGAGAACCCGTCGTCGAGCACCACCCAACCGAACTGCCGCGAGGTCCACAGGCAGAATTCCTCGCCCAACCGCGACACGTTGACCGCGAGCATCGAGGTGGCGAACAGGAACTCGGCGACGTGGTCGCGGCTGGCGACGGCGTCGATGGAGTTCTCGCACGGCGCCGCGTATCCGAGCTCGGCCGCCGAGAGCTCCGGTCGCACCGCGACGGAGGAACCCGCCAACGCCGCCGCGCCCAGCGGCGAGCGGGCGCTGCGCCGGTCCCAGTCCTGCAAGCGCTCGACGTCCCGGGAGAAGGACTGCGCGTGGGCGAGGAGCTGGTGGGCGAACACCACCGGCTGCGCCGGCTGCAGGTGCGTGAACCCCGGAGCGATCGACCGGACGTGCTGCCGCGCCTGCGCGATCAGGGCGTCCTGCAGGTCGGCGACCTCGGCGACGATCGTGCGCACCCGGTCCCGGAGGAACAGGCGCAGGTCGTTGGCGGCCTGGTCGTTGCGCGACCGGCCGGCCCTGACCTTGCCGCCGAGCGGCCCGAGTCGCTGGAGCAGGACCCGCTCGATGAAGGTGTGCACGTCCTCGTCGTCCGGCGTCGACGCGACTCGGCCGGCGCGGACATCCGCGTCCAACTCGTCGATCGCGGCCAGCACGGTCGTGCACTCGGACTCGTCCAGGATGCCCCCTCGTTGCAACTCGCGAACGTGGGCACGGGAGCCGGCGAGGTCGTAGGGGGCCATCCGGAAGTACGACGGGTCGGATCGGGAGAGTTCGGTCAGCGCGGGATCCGACGGCGTGCGAAACCGCCCGCCCCACAAGCGAATCGTGTCAGCCAATGTCCCATCGCCCTTCCCCTGTGCGCCAAGTAACGGGGAGCCTGGCTCCGCGAACGCCTCAAGTCAACTCTTGTTTTTCATAAGAAACACGAGTTTCATCAGTGCGCGGGATGGCAACCTGGAACTCCAGCCCGAGAGCAAGGAGTCCCGACCCGTGGCAGGTACCCACAAGGCACCCACCGGCGAACAGCGCGGCGAAGGCATCGGCGCACAGCTGAAGGCCATCCGGATGTCCAGGCGCAAGACGCTCGCCGAACTGGCGGACCGCAGCGGCCTGACCAAGGGCTATCTATCCAAAGTGGAGCGCGATCAGGTCAACCCGTCGGTGGCGTCGCTGATGCGGCTCTGCGAGGCGCTGGAGGTCTCCGTATCGACCTTCTTCGCCGCCGCCGCGGGCGAAGTGGTCCGGCACGACGCCTACCCGTCCATCCGCTTCGGCGGCGAAGGCATGCGCGAGTACCTCCTGACGCCCGAAGGCGAGCGCCGCGTGCAGGCGATCCTGAGCGTGATCGGCCCCGGCGGCGGCAGCGGCGACGAACCGTACGTCCTGCCCACCGGGGTCGAGTTCGTCTTCGTGCTCGAAGGCCGCCTCCGCGTCGTCCTCGCCGGGGAGGAGATCACCCTGGAAACCGGCGACGCGCTCACCTTCGCCGGAGACACCGCGCACACGTTCACCAGCGTCACCGACGACGGCAGTCCGACCAGGGTCCTCTGGGTCCTCGCCCCGGCGCTCACGACGCCGAAGACCGGCTGAGCGACGGCGGGGTGCGCTGCTCGACCGGACGTGCCGGCCTGGTGCTCACCAGGTCACCGGGAGTGCGACCAGCCCGCCGGTGAGCACGTCCCGGCGCAGTGTCAGCTCCTCGGTGGGAACTGCCAGCTGCATCGTCGGGAACCGGGGAACCAGCTGGCCGAACACCGCCTGGAGTTCGATGCGGGCCAGCGGGGCGCCTATGCAGTACCGCGGGCCGTGGCCGAATGCCAGGTGGCCGGCGGTCCCGCGGGTGATGTCGAAGCGATCGGGATCGGAGAAGACGGTCTCGTCGCGGTTGGCCGCCCCGGAGTGCAGCAGAACCAGGTCTCCTTTGTGGACGGTCGCGCCTTCGATGTCGAAGTCGGTCCGGGCGTAGCGGGGAATCCCGTCGCCGCCTCGGCCAGGGGCGCGCAGGACTTCCTCCACCGCGTTCGGCACCAGGCCGGGTTGTTCCAGCAGCGTCCGCCACTGCGCCGGGTCGGCCAACAGCAGCAGGGCGCCCATGCCGATCTGCACGACCGTGGTCTCGTGTCCGGCGAACAGCAGGGCCATGGAAAGCATGGCGATCTCGTCATCGCCCACCGAGTCGGTGGCGCACAGCCGGGAGATCATGTCGTCGCCGGGATCCCGGCGCTTGCGGGCGACGAGCTGCCGGCCGTAGGCGAACAGGTCGGCGAGTCCCTGTTCGGAGCGCGTCCGGTCGGTGATATCGGCCGCCGCCTGCGTCCACGCGCGGAACTGGTCGCGGTCGTCGTAGGGCACGCCGATCAGTTCGCAGATCACCAGGATCGGGAGCGGGAGCGCGAGCGCGGCGTGCAGGTCCGCCGGTGGGCCTTGTTCGGCCAAGTCGTCGAGCAGCTGGGCGGTCAGCGCCTCGACGCGGGCCCGCAGCCGGCGCATCTGCCTGGGCGAGAAGTGCGGCTGCAGCAGTGCGCGCATCCTGGCGTGGTCGACCTGCTCGGTGTCGAAGTCGCCCTGCGGGCCGCCGAACAGCGCGGACTCCCCGGTGCGGGATGCGTGTTCCGGTGCGGGATGTGAGCGCCCGAGCCGCTCGTCGGCGAGCAGTCGGCGCACCAAGGCATGGCTGGTGACCAGCCAGGCCCTGTCGCCCACCGCGGTGCGCACCTCGTGCACCGCGCGCCGTGACTGCAGGTCGCGCAGCTGCGGCGCTACCTCCAGTGGATGCCGCTGTTCGAACGGCAACTGGATCGGAGCGATCATGACACCCCCATATTTACCCAAGGTTGTATACACTGTCGTAAATAAATGTAGATGTAGACTTTGAAGTTAACAAGAGGGGATGGTGACGATGGCGGGCCGGACGACTGGAGCCGCGGCGTCGGGGACTGCGACACCGACGCGGCGCATGGCTCGGGCGCAGCGGCGTGCACAGATCCTGGAGGCGGCCACCAGATCGTTCGCTCGCGGTGGCTACCGGGCGACCGGGCTCGACGACGTGGCTGCCGAAGCCGAGGTCAGCCGCATGATCCTCTACCAGCACTTCGACTCGAAGGCCGACCTCTACCGGGCCGTGCTCGACCGCGCCTGCGTCCGGCTCACCGAGGCCGTCGGCGACGACGATTTCGACGACACCAGCATCCCCGCGTTGCTGCGGGCCGCGGGTGCGGACCCCGATGGGTTTCGGCTGCTGTTCCGCCACGCGGCCCGCGAACCGGAATTCCGGGACGTCGTCGACGCAATCCGAACCGCGTCGACCGAGATCGCCGAGCGACATGTCAGCGAGGTGATCCCGGAAGGCCGGTGGCGCGACTGGGCGGCGCGGCTGGTCCCCACCGTCGCCCACGAAGCGATCATCGCCTGGCTGGACGCCGGTCAACCCGACCCCGATCACGCCGCAGACCGGATCTCCCGAGTGATCCACGCCGTGATCCAAGCCGCCCAATCACGCTGAACTCGGCAAGGAGGGCGGCGAGCATGCTCGGGCCTGCTCGCCGCGCATACCTCCTAGCGCCCGAAGGTGACGCCGCATGCAGGCGAGGCTGAGCGTCATCGGTCCCGGCGGCAGCGACGAAACGCGCGTACCCGTGACCGGGGGCGTCGCGCCTATCATCTGCCAGACAGGGCCAGCCCCAGCCCAGGCATGCCTGGCGAATCGACCGGCCGAGAGCCGACGGGAGTGAGCATGGCCGTGACCGACCGGAAACCGCGTGGCGCGCTGCGCATCCTGCTGCGCGCGCCGATCTGGCTCTACCGGGCGAGACTCGGGTGGCTGGCCGGGCACCGGTTGCTCTACCTGGCCCACCGGGGCCGGCGAACCGGCGCCCGGCGGGAAGTGGTCGTGGAGGTCGTGGGCTACGACCCGGAGGTCCCGGAAGTCGTGGTGGTGGCGGCGTGGGGCAAGAACCCCGACTGGTACCGGAACATCCAAGCGGCCCCGGCCATCGATGTGCGCCTCGGCGCACGCCGATGGCCGGAGCCCGACCACCGCTTCCTCGAAGGCCGAGAGGTCCAGAAGGTGCTGCTGGCCTACCAGAAGGCCCACCCGAAAGCCTGGAAGCGCCTCGCGCCACTCCTCGGCTTCCCGGCAACCCCAACGGACCCCCGCTGGCCCGAGGTAGCCGAAGCCACCCGCGCAATAGCATTCAAACCATCCCGCTGAACACAGCGGGGATTTCCGTTGGAGCCGAGAGGAATCCGAAGTTCCGAAACCTGTCGCTCAGGCGTCCCGCCAGTCGTTCATGAGCGGGCTTGGCCGATCGCGAGAGGCATCATCCAAGGGGTGGCTCGGCGTGATTTTCCGGGGCTGCGTCGTACCTGCGGGAACCGTCTCCCTCCGCAGGTTCCGTTCGGGGTCGTTCTGCCGCCTGGCGAAGCGGCGGGGGATTCCTGCGCTGGCGGTGGTTGGCTATGGCGACCGCGATCGCCGTGGCGACTACGAGGGCCGCGAAGGCCGGGTTCATGTCCTTGGACAGGCTTGGTGCTCGGTCCGGTCCGATCGCCCAGAGGGCTAGGGGTATGGCGTAGACCGCCGCGAGCGCGGCGGCCCACCACCGGAGTGCTCGGAGGCGTGTATCGCTGAGGGTGCCGATCAGCACGAGCACGACCGGGACCACCGCCACCATGGCGAACTGGCCGATGATCAGGACCGGCGTGGCCCACGCCGAGATGGTGACGAGCCTTGCGGCGGGGAAGCGGTTGCGGTGCGGTGTTGCGGTGACCATTCGTCTCCTCCTGGAGTCGAGGCGTAGCGCGTGGAATCCGTTGCTGCGCGACTAAGTTCGCGTTGATCGGACGGCCATGCCTCCGGCGCGATCTCTTTGGCGTGGTGCCGCTGGGGGCGCGTCAGGCGTTGTCCGTCGGGTGGTGGTTGCCGGACTCGACGGTGGCCTTGAGGGCCGCCAGCCATGCCTCCAGGCCCTTTCCGAGGTGATCGGTTGCCAGGGGCACGTTGGCGTCGACCTGCGGGCCGGTGTGGGTTTCCTCGGTGCGCACCAGGACACCGCCGTTGACCTTGGTGAAGTTCCAGACGTGGACGCCGTCGATGTGCAGCCCTTCGCCGACCGCGGGCCCGGTCCAGCGGATGCACTTGTTGTGCTGCAGTTGCTGGACGGTGGAGGTGATGACCAGCGCGGTGGCGGGGCTGACCGGGGTGGGAGGCACCGGGGTGGTCCACCGGAACCGCGAGTGCTTCCGGAACGGGCCCGGGTCCAGGCGTTTCGCGGAGGCGACGGGCTCCTGCCAGGACGGCCAGCGCGCCACGTCGGTCTGCAGATTCCAGACGGTGCTCAACGGTGCCTTGATGAAGGTCTCGGTCCGGTACCGGACCTTGGCGGCGGGGTCGACACCTTCTCCCCGCGGCAGGTCAGCGAAGCCGGGCCGGCGGCATGACCGGCCGCGGCGGCCTGGGCTGGAGCGACGGTGGCGCCGAGAATGCCTGCGGCCAGCGGAATCGCGAGCAGGGCGGCACGTGCACCACCCCGGCGGCGACGGGTCCGTGCGGTGTGGGGCAGGGCCTGCGGGTTCGGCGAGGTGCTCGGGTGGATGCCGGACATGATTCTTCTCCTCGTTGGGCGGCTGGTCTCGCGTTGTGTTATATCTAATAACGATGGTTAGAAGGTATAACCAGCTTGCAGTGAGTGTCAATAGCGAAAGTAATAGCCTCTAACTAGAGGTTGGTGGTGCTGACCGGCCTGAAGGTGACCGACGATGGGCGCGGGCGGGACGAGCCCGTGGGAGCGCTACCAGGCCAGTCGCACGTGGAGATCAAGCACCTTCCATGATCGTCGCGTCGGTCACCGGCCTGGTCGAGGAATCAATCAGTGGGCTGGCTTCTTCGCTCACGAATGGTTCCCGGGCATTCCGACCTGGGCGACAGTCCTAGTACTCCAGTCGGACTTCGTGATCTTGGCAGGTGAGGCCGGCGAAGACGGGCGCGGCCACGGACCAGGAACAGTGAACTTACGATCTACGGTTGGAGTATCAGGACGCTGGTCCCGCAAACGGGTGGATCGGCGGACTTCTCGGCGAACTCGGTGAACCAGACCGCGGCCGGCCAGCCGGAAACCGTGTGTCGGTGGCCGGAGGATCATCCGGCCACCGAATATTTTACGCCGCAAGGTATTTTTCCCGGATGACGGCCGGGTTCGGTGTTCGTGGCCGGGCCGGAGCCGGTAGACTGCCGAGCCGTCGCGGGGACCGGTATCGAGTTCTGGGGACTCGACCACGAATGCTTCGGTGTGGGGACACCGGATTCGTCCGCCGGATCCACCGGACACGATGCGCATGGTGGAGTTCGCATGGGGTTTACGCCGGAAGCGATCGAGGCCGGGCCGTACGTGGCCGTGTATGCCGTCCTGCTCTGCGCGGTTTCGGCCGTCCGGGTGGGCGCCTACTTCTGGGCGCAGTCCAGGGCGGTCGCTCGCACGGCACCTTCGTTGGGGCCCTACGACGTGGCCGCGGTGTCCGGTTATTCGTACCGGGTCGTCGAGACCGCGCTGGCGGGCCTGGTGGATTCGGGCGCGGTCACCGTCCATCCCGGCGATCCCACCGAATTCCGTCCCCGACCCGACGCCGGGCAGCGTGTTCAGGATCCCGTGCAGCGGCAGGTACTCGAGCTGTTGCCGAGCCATGCGAACCTGCACTCGCTGACCAGGGCGTTCACCCGGACCGAGACCGCCGCCGGCTTGCGGCGCAGGCTGGTGTCCGCGGGATTCCTGCTCAGCTACCCAGGACGCGAGCTCCTCACATGGATCACCTGGGCGCTGCTCCCGCTCACAGTGCTCACGATGGTGGTCTGGCAATGGGCGTCGAAAGCGACCGGCCTGCCCCTGTTCCCCGAGGTCTTCGTGTCCGCTGCCGCCGCCATCTGGTGGGGAATGTCGCTGCCGTTGACGGGCACTCGGCGAGCGAAGCGGCTGAGGGCGATGATCGCATCGGTGGAGCGCAAGTACCGGCCCACGGACAGACAGAAGAAAAAAGACAAGGTCCCGGCGGAAACGGTGGTGCGGAAGGTGCGCGAGGCAGTCACCGCGCGTGCCGGGGAGTGGGGTCTGGCTCCCGGATGGATCGACTCCGCGACCGGCATGGTGCCCTTCCTCGGCTGGAGCGGGTACAGCGCCGAACGGGGCGAACATCTTGAACCCCAACGGTACTGGACACCGGGCACCCGGAGGGCCAGGCCGAAATCCGGGCCACGCCGCGATCTCGGATGGCGCTACCGGGCCCTGGGTGTGGCATGCGGCGTGCTCGCGCTGGGAGTTGTGTTTCCCGGAATGCTGTTCCTGAATGTGTTCTCCATCCCGCTGTTCCTGGTTTGCAGTGCGGTCGGCGCCCGGCTGGCGATGCGAGGGAAGAAACATCTCGCCGCGGACGGGCGCGAGGTGTTGCGCACCAGCTATGCCCCGCCGGTGCTGTATCTCCGGTCGTTCGCCCATGACGCCCTGCTCGAACGGCATGCGCCGTTCCGGTCGCTCATGGCCGCTCTGGGCTCCGGAGGCTCGTATCTCGAGGAACTGGCCACCGCGGTCCGTCGTTTCGGCACGTTCGTCGCGATCGGGAATCCCGGTAACCCGCTGCCCGCGCTGGGACCCGCGCACATCTACGTTCCGCCGGAACCGGATCCCGGCCCGGATCTCCAGCGGTGGCAGGCCGAAGTACTCAATCTGATGCACGGCGCCTCGCTCGTGCTGATCTCGGCGGGACACAGCGAGGGTCTGCGGTGGGAGTTCGCGCAGGCGACTTCGCTGATGCCGCCGGAACGACTGGTGGTCCTCGTCCCGCTCAACCGCGAGGAATACGCGCGATTCCGGGAGCGCACCCACATGTACTTCCGCGCGGGTCTGCCCGCCGACCCGCGCAAACGCTCTGTCCGGAATAAGGAGCAGATCCACGGGCTGATCTACTTCGACCGTGACTGGACGCCGCATTTCGTCGCGTTCCGCCGCCACGCACTCCTGCAACTGCACCTGGGCCGGATCGTGATCCGCCCCAGCCTGCGCCGGGTGCGGAACCGGCTGACACATGCGCTGTATCCGGTCTTCCGCAGCAACCGGGTCGGCTGGCCGGGCATCGTGCTTCCCGTTCCCTTCGGCCGGGCCAGCCGTCATCGAGTCGTCCCGGGATTGTCCGTTGCGAGGGCACTGCTGCTCGCCGTGGTGCTGAGCATCGCGGCTGCCGTGGTGTCCAGCTTCACCGGCTAGTGCTCCAGCCGGGCTTCGTGATCTCGGCTGGTGGGGGCGCTGGAAGGCAGGGGCGGCCACCAGTTGATCATGAATGGTTGGGCTGGCAGGACAAGTTCGACGAGCTGATGGCGCGGGTGGCGAAGCGGTTCAGGCGAGTGGAGCCGCGTCGGCGGGTGCGAGCGTTCGTGGAGGGTTTGCTGTCGGATCTGCCGCGCAAGAACTGCTGGACGATTGCCCAGCATGCTGAAGAGGCGACGCCGGACGGGATGCAGCACCTACTGTCGCGAGGGGCGTGGGAGGCCGACGAGGTGCGCGAGGACGTGCGGGAGATCGCGGTGGAACATCTCGGTGACTGCGGGAAGCACGAATCCAGCAGCGCGATGGCGGGCCGAATAGCGCATCACCCAGTAGATCAACGGGCGTTGTCCGGCACGACGAGCGCGCCAGACAGGCTGGCCCGGCGCCGCAAGTAACATGGTGATCGTGGTCAGCAGCGGTGTCATGTGGGAGCCACGGCGGTGAGCCCCGCAGCGGGAGATCCAGGATCAGTGCTGGTCGTGGAGTTCGAGCGGCAGCGGCCACGGCTGTTCGGGTTGGCGTACCGGATGCTCGGTTCGGCCGCGGACGCGGAGGATGTCGTTCAGGACGTTTTCCTGCGGTGGCCACCGCACCGAGCCCGGCTCGGTCGAGAAGCCGTCCGCGTGGCTGGTCAAGGTCACCACCAACCTGTGTCTGAACCGGCTCGGGTCGGCTCCGAGTCGTCGAGAACTCCATGCCGGGCCGTGGCTGCCCGAGCCCGTGCTGACCTCTGACGGCGAGTTGGGGCCGATGGAGACGGCCGAGCAACGAGACATGGTGTTGCTGGCCTTCCTGGTGCTCGCCGAACGGCTCACTCCGGGGGAGCGGGCGGTTTTCGTGCTGCGTGAGGCGTTCGGCTACAGCCATCGCGAGGTGGCTGAGCTGGTCGAGCTTTCGGAGCCGAACTGCCGGCAGTTGCACAGTCGCGCGCGCAAACGGCTAGCCGACGCCCGGCTCCTGCGGTCTGGGGGCGACGTCCCCGAGAATCGTGCGCTGGTCGAGCGGTTCCTCGACGCCGCGCGCGGCGGTGACCTGGCCAGCCTGGAGCGGATGCTCGCCGAGGACGTCACGTCGGTCGCCGACGGTGGCGGCACGCCCGGTGTCGCCCGGTTGCCGGTGCGCGGCGCGGAGAAGGTGGCGCGGTACCTGGCGACCGTCACCGGCCGATACGCCGAAGGCCTCACGGTGTCGATCCGGGAGGTGAACGGGACGCCTGCGTTGCTCGGCTGGTTCGGGCCGACACTGCTCGGCGTGTTCGTCCCGGAGATTGCGGACGGCCGGATCACCGGCATCCGGATCGTGGCCAACCCGGACAAACTCCGGTTCCTCGGCGCGCAGTTGGCCCGGCTGTCACATTCCGGGGAGTTGTCCGGTTCCTAGTGGTGCAAGGCGAGATTTCCGGCCACACGGAGCAAGAGATGACGAAACAGGTTCTGGTTACCGGGGGCACCGGACGGCTCGGGCGCGCATTGGTGCCGCGGCTGCTCGACTCGGGCGACGACTTGCGGGTGCTGACCCGCCGGGAGCATGAGCAGGTCGCGCACGGGTGGGTGGTCGGCGATCTGCGCACCGGGCGCGGGCTGGCCGCTGCCGTCGCCGACGTGGACGTGATCATCCACCTGGCGACCACCAACGGACGTGGCGACGTTGCCGCGACCCGCAATCTGATCGAGGCCGCGGAGGCGGCCGGTCAACCGCACCTGGTGTACGTGTCGATCGTCGGCATCGACAAGGTCGCGCTCGGCTACTACCGGGCGAAGTTGGCGTGCGAACGACTGGTCGAGCGGTCCGGGCTGCCGTGGACGATCCTGCGCACGACCCAGTTTCACGACCTGATCACCGCGATCTGCGACGCGCAGCGCGCGCTGCCGGTGAACATGGCGCCGTCGAAAGTGCGTTTCCAGCCGATCGACGTCACCGAGGTGGCCGGCCGACTCGTCGCGATCGCGGACGGCCCGGCCGCGCAGCGGGTGCCGGACCTGGGCGGGCCGGAGGTGCGGGATGCCGCCGAGCTCGCCCGGACCTATCTCCGGGCGATCGGCCGTCGCCGACCGGTGTGGTCAGTTCCCTTGCCTGGCAAGGCAATCCGGGACTATCGCGCGGGCCATCACCTCACCCCGGGGCGGGCGGTCGGACGCGTCACGTTCGACGACTTCCTGGCCGGAGACCGTGCGCACGGACGGAGCCGGTGATGCGGCGGCTGCTTCGCGCGGGTCTCGGCTTTCTCGCCGCGACCCAGACCGTCGTTGGCGTGTGGGCGCTATTCCTCCCGGCGCGGTTCTTCGCGCTCGAGGTGGTCGGCATGGGCATGGCCTACAACGAGCATCTGATGCGTGACTACGGCGCCATGACGCTTGCCAGTGCCGTCGTGCTCGGCGCCGCGACCATCCACATGGGACAGTGGATGACCCGGACCGCGTTCGTCATGTACCTGGCTTGGGCGGTCCCGCACTTTCTCGTGCACCTGACCATGCTCGATCACCTCGCGCCGTCGACCGCCACGCTTCTCATGGTCGCGCTCGGCCTCGCGATCGCCTTGCCGGCCGGTTTGCTCGTGCTCACCGAGCGGGAACCCCGGACCTTCGACGATTCGAGGACCGGCTCCGGAACCGATCGGTGATCGACGGGCCGCTGGCAAAGCACCAGGCGGCGAGCATCGGGTCGCAGTTCGCGCAGCCATGAAGAGCGCTCGGCGAACGGGACGGCGTTGGTCGTCGGAGCCGGCTTGGCAGGCCTGACGGCCGCGCAACGGTTTGACGAAGCCTGCGCCGACGTGATGGTTCTCGCGGTGCCCGGATCGCCCGACGGCAGTTTGACCGTCGCGGTCATCACCTCCGCGGACTCCGGGATGGACGGCGGCAGCAGGTGCGGCAACGTCGTCAGAATGCTGTTGGACGGCTTGGGTGTCCCTGTCATGCAGCCGACGTCAATCGGCAACCGGACCACACGAGTGGACCGGCCGCTGGAGGATTTCCTTCACCACTTGCACGGGAACTTCGCGGCCCACCAGCGCCGCGAAGCGCTCGTCGCGCGCACTCACGACCCCGGCGCCGTCAGTGCTCGAACCGCCCGGACTTGTGGTAGCGGTGACGGAAGGGCCCTCGCAGGAGTGATCCTGCGAGGGCCCTTCCGGTTCGCCGCGCCTCGGTCAGGCGAGGAGCGGGCCCCGCGGTGCGGTGTCCCGGAGGACGTCGCACGCCGCGAAGGCCCGTTCAACGGCCCTTCCGCGGAGCAGCGTCACTTCTTCTTCGCGCGGCCGTACCGCAGCATGCCTTCCAGCCACTGGTCGAGGCCGTCCGACTGGGGTTCACCGCGCCACGCCAGGTGGCCGTCCGGTCGCACCAACCAGACCTCGTCGGCCTCCCCACGGCCCTTCTTGCTGGCAGCGTTCGACGCCTTGCGCTCCAGCACCACGAAGTGCTCTTCGCCCAGCCGCTGCCGGACCACGTCGACGCACGGGTCCGCGCCGCCCGCGGGCACGAGCAGCACCCAACGCCCGTGGAACTCGTCGTACAGCCGGGTGCGGCGACGGTCCGACGACCGAACGCACTCGAAGTCGCCGACCGTGTCGCCGGGCACCGGCTTGGAGTCGAACCGGGATCCACCGCCCAGCGGGCCGCCCCGGTACGTCTCCCACAGCTGCGAGTGGGTGTAGGTGCTCAGGGTTTCGAAGCCGGGGAGCTTGACCAGCGGCGCGACCACCTGGTCCCGCACGAACCGCACGATCGGGTTGCGCATCTTCTCGATCTGGCTGGGTGCGGTCTTGCCGAGGACGATCTCGGCCGCGATCGGGCGGCGCTCGCCCTGGTAGGTCTCCAGCAGCGCCTCGCTCGCCTTGCCCTGGATGACGAGGGAGAGCTTCCAGGCCAGGTTCTCCGCGTCGCCCATGCCGGTGTGGATCGCGGGCCCGCCGAACGGCACGTGCGGGTGGGCCGCGTCACCGGCCACCAGGACGCGGCCTTCGCGGTAGTTGTCCACGATCCTGGCGTGCGAGACGAACGTGAGCTTCGTGGTCGTGTCGCGGAACTCGATGCCGCCGTAGGGGGAACGCTCGGCCAGCACGGTCCGCACCCGCGAAACGATCTCGTCGTCGGTGGGCTTCTCGGTGCCCTGGTCGGGGTCGAGCGCCAGGAGGCGCCACAGGTTGTTGCCGCCGTCCGGGTCGATCATCGGCATGGCGCCGACCCGCCCGTCGGGGTGGATCCAGCTCGTCAGACCGCCCCGGTCGAGGTCCCAGTCGATGTGCGCGTCGACCAACAGGTAGCGCTTGCTGCGGCCGATGTAGCCGATCCCGGCGGCCTTCCGGACCATGCTCTCGGCACCGTCGCAGCCGACCAGCCAGCGCGCGCGGACCTTCTCGCCGTTGGCGAGCACCGCGGTCACGCCGGTCGGCTCCTGCTCGATGTCGACCAGTCCGCAGTCCCATTCGACGGCTCCGCCGAAGCCCGCCCAGTGCTCCCGCAGGGCGCCCTCGATCTTCCCCTGGTTGATCAGCATCGGGGGAGCCAGGTTCTCCTTGCCCGGCGTGGTGTAGCGCAGCCGGATCGGCTGCCGCCCCAGGTGGGCGGTGGCCCTGGTGAGCAGCGGCGTCTCGTTGGGCAGGTTGCCCAGCGAACCCATCCGCTGCATCACTTCGGATCCCGGACCGTGCACCGAGCTCGACACCCGCACGGGCGCGCTGGGGGCCCGGTCCATCAGTCGTACCGAAACGCCCTGGAGCGCCAGGTAGTTGGCGAGCGTCAGGCCCGCCGGTCCGGCGCCGATCACCAGCACGTCTGTCGTTGATTTACTGCTCATTCTGGGCTCCACGGGGGTGATTTATCGGGACCTTGCGACGATTGCCTTCGCAGCACCGCGTCCAGGCCTTGATCCAGCGAGGACGCCGGTCGCCGCGCGGTTGTCCGGGCGCGGCGGGATTTCGCTGGCGTAGAACCGGCGCTCCGGCCGCCTCCGGGATCTGGTCCGGGGACAGCGGTGGCGAGGGCTGTTGATCACGCTTTTCACATGCCGTTCGGGCGGGTGCCCTGGGCGGGCCCGGATTCGGGTCCCGCTGACCGGCTGGACGATCCTGATCGGCACGCCGGCTCCGCGACGGGACGGGTGGTTCTCAGGCCGTTTCCCCCCGCGCGGATTTCGGTTGCCACTGTTCCCACTCCTTCCGGATTTCCTGCGAGAATGTGCAGAATGTAGGAAGATCGCGATCTTGTGCACAAGCGTTTGGACAGCAAGTTGCCACCGCTTCGCGTGTCACCGAACGGCGCCTCGGAGGGGTGGCAGTTACCTGCCACCGCCGACGTCCGGTGTCGCCCCAGTTGTCCACAAGAGACATTTCTGGAAAGAACTGTTCAGCGAGCGGCGCGAACTGACGCGATCAATGCTGGCGCGGTCCCGTTTGGTGATCGCCAGCGCGCTCCAACTCAATGACCGGGTGTCATTTGGCGCGATCTGCTGGAGTGCGCGGATCAAGGCAGTCCACAATATATCGCCGTGATCAGCGTCCGGAAAATCAGGCCCTTCGGCGACGGAACCGGATGCGATTTCGCCGCAACGCCGTGTCGCCGACGAAGATGGGGCCCGCGCCGTCATCGATGCGCGACTGTTCGAGGCGAAGGACGGGCGCGGCGCAACTGCGGAGGTTGGAACCTGCGGCAAGGGCAATGTTCGACCTGGTCCGCCGCACGAGCGCTCCGGCCGCGGTGCGGGCCGGTTCGAACTGCGATGGCGGAGTTGGGGCGAAACCGCGGCAGCGGGTGAGTTCGCATCGCGCCCACCTTCTGCGAGCCGCTCGTCCATTCCTTTCGTCGGGTGAGTTCCGTCTTGTCGCCGGTCACCTGAGTGGCAGGTCAAGCGAGCTTGGATCACCCGAACAGCCTCCGGCAATCCTTTCGAGGCAGCGTGAAAGGTGGCGGCTACGCGGTGTGTGCGAAATCACAATCGAGTGCTTTTGCCGAAGAAGCGCCAGCACCATCGCGCTTGCGGCGATTAGGTCGCGATTCCCATTCGTCGGGGGTGTGCAGATGAGCAATCCCGTCGGTGCCGGTGGGCCGGGCGGCCGTCGGCTCGTCCGGCCGAAGGGCTTCCGCTCCAACGGCGATCGTGCCGTTCGGACGGTGGAGCTGCGCCAGGTCCGAATGCGGATCCTGTTCGTGCGCACGAGGAATTCGTCGCCGGCCGCCGCATCGTGCAGCCGACGGCAGGCAGCGGGGAGCGGGGCGTCGTCCGTCGTGGGAACGGCCGGGGAGCCGGCCGCGAGACCGGCTCCCCGGTGGGCTCCGTGCGGCCGGCACGCGTCCCGGTCGTGTTCCTCGGTTCGCGTTCGACTTTGAGGATGGGCGCCGGGAAGCGGTAATGCGGTGTCAGTTCACCCTGGGGTGAAAGGTGGTTGGTGGCCTTCCCACTCGCTGGCTAGTGTTGGACCAGGTGGGTGGCTGAAGATTTCGGTCACGACGGCGTAGTCCGCTGCTCGGAGTTTGCAGTGGGCGCCGTTCTTCCGCGTATTCGGCGCTATCGGTTCCGTGGTTTCGCCGTTCGGCGAAGCGGTTACTTCCTGTGTTCGTGGGAAGGTCGGGTGGGCTTGTTGGCAGTTCGTGCTGATCGAATGCGACTTGGATGGTCCAGGAGTTGAATAGTGTTCGAATTGGCTTTCGCTTCTGAAGGTTCGGTAAGGAGCCTGCGCGAGATTGCCGCGAAGGTGCGGCGGGGCGATGTCGACGACGTCGGTGACGTCGACGACGGGCTGGAACGCTCGCTGTTGCAGGCAAACGAGCTGATCGAGACCGCGGTGCACGAACACCGCCGGCGATCGTCGCAGAGCTCCTTCGTGATGGTCGGGCTCGACGAGGATCTGCGGTGCACGGTGGGACAGCTGGTGGCGCGGGCCGAGAGATCCTTGTCCGTCGCCGTTTCCATGCCCTCCGATGCAGAACTCCTTTGTTCGGAAACAGGAATCGGCGCCGCGGTGGACGTCCGGGTGCTCAGCACGCCGCAAGCACTGGGGGTGGACCGCGCGAAGGAGATGCTGCGTCGGCCGGAATGCGAGATCAGGCTGTCCCGGAGCTCCTTGCAGGGTGTCGTCCTGGTGGACGGCCAGGTCGCGTTGCTGCGGTCGAACTCGGGACCTGCGGACCGGCAGGCGTCGATCATCCGCCTGCCCGCGGTGGTCCGGGCCTTGGAGTCGCTGTTCGTCGCCTCCTGGGAGACCGGCAGGCCGCTGCCGGACCACTTGCTTCCCCTCGAACGCCGGCGCGAGGAGCCGGTGCAGCGGATCTTGGAGCACCTGAGGGCGGGGCACACCGACACCCAATCGGCGCAGAAGCTCGGCATCTCGCTCCGGACCTACCGCCGTCAGGTGGCCTGCATCATGCAGGAGCTCGGGGCCAAATCGAGGTTCCAGGCCGGTGCCCTCGCGGTCGAAGCGGGCCTGCTGGACGCGCGGGGTACGGCGCAGGATTCGTGACATCTCGGGTCGGGTTTGCGGAGAGGCGAACGCAGTGGAGCATTCGATGGTCGGGGACCATGCGACGCACGGGGGTGCCTGCGAGCAGGCGGAGTTGGGGCACCTGGTGGATGGGATCGAGCAGGCGTTGCTGGAGGTGCGTGCGCTCATCGGGGCCACCGTCGCCGAGCACCGGGAGAAATCCGCGTCCGACCCGGCGTTCCCGGTCGTGGGCCGGGACGTCGACGCGGCGCTGAAGGCGATGGCGCACCTGGTCGGCCGGGCGCGGAACAACGTCGACGTGGTGCTCGCCTCGAACTCGGAGTTGCGCATGTCGGCGCATTCGGTGCTGCGCACCCTCGCTCGCTTCGCGGGCGACCAGGTGCGGGTCAGATTGCTCTGCGCCCCGGCGGTGCTCGACCTGACGCTCTTGCGGGCGGGTGACGAGCAGCGGGCGCCGTTCGAGGCGCGGTTCGGTCGGATCAGTTCGCTGGAGGCCGTCGTCGTCGACGGACGGACCGCGCTCGTGCGTTCGGACGGGACGTGCGACGAGCAGGCGGTCGTCGTCCGTGCCGCACCGGTGATCCGTGCGCTGGGGGACCTGTTCGCCGACGTTTGGCGCAATGCGCGGCCCGTGGCGAAGCCCGTCGACTTCGGCGGCCGGGCGCACACCGAGTTCGCGCAGCGGGTGTTGAAGATGCTCTACGACGGCCACACCGACGAGGTGGCCGCGCGGGAACTCGCCGTGTCGGTCCGCACGTACCGGCGCTATGTAGCCGAAATCGTGGAGCTGTTGGGGGCGAACTCGCGTTTCCAAGCCGGCGTGCGGGCTGCCGAGATCGGATTGCTGCCCGCGTCGTGAAGGGGCACTGCTCGAAAGTTTCTTCCTGTGCACCAAGGGATTCGAATGGCAGTTGGTTGCCAACCAGGTTGTTCGGCGGTGCGCGGCCGGCGGCTGATGGCAGCTTGTGGCCGCAGGCCTTGTTGTTCGATCCGGGCCGGCAATAGCGTCGAGCCACGCTCGCGCGGAAGTCGCGAACCACGAGTTGGGGCGGAAGGGGCGTTATGGCTGCGCTTTTGGAAGAACGCAAGGAAGAGATCAAGGACATCGTCTGCGACATCCTGGAGATCGATCCCGACGAGCTGACGGACGTGAGCCTCTTCAAGGAGGAGCACGACGCGGACTCCCTGCGCGCGATCGAGATCCTCGCGGCCCTGGAGAAGAAGTTCGGCGTCGTCATCGACCAGTCCGAACTGGGTCGGATGGTGAACCTCGAAGGTGTGTACTCGGTTTTCGTTGAGGCGGCCGACAAGTAGCCGGTGCCCTGGCTCGCCGGGATCCCGTTCTCGGCTTCGAAATCTCCTGCCGAACGCCCAAGCAGAACGCCTAGGAGGCGAGGAAACCATGCGCGACGCCACGACCCATCGCGTTGTCATCACCGGTATCGGTGCGGTTTCCAGCATCGGCATCGGGGCGCCGGAATTCCTGGCGGGACTGCGCGCGGGCGACAGTGCGGTCAAACCGATAAGCGCGTTCGACACCAGCGGGTACGAGCATTCCTTGGGATGCGAGATCGATGATTTCGAACCGCAGCAGTGGATTCGCAACATCGCGCCCGACGGCCTCGGCAGGGCGAGCCAGTTCTCGGTCGCCGCCGCCCGCATGGCCGTCGACGACGCCGGGCTCAGCGAAGAGGACCTGCGCGACCGGCGCTGCGTGAGCGCGATCGGCACGACCGACGGCGAGGCACGCGACCTGGACCAGCTGGTCGAAACCGAACTGCGGTCCGGGCCCGACGACATGGACCCGGCGGTGGCCGCGCGAGTCCCGGCAGGCCGGCTCTCGACCGCTGTCGCCGGCGAGTTCGGGCTGCGCGACGTCGAGGCGGTGACCCTCCCGACCGCCTGCGCCGCCGGGAACTACGCCATCGGCTACGGCTTCGACGCCATCAGGGCGGGCGACGTGGACTTCGCGCTCTGCGGCGGCGCGGATGCCCTGTGCCGCAAGACGTTCACCGGGTTCTACCGCATCGGGACCATCGCCCCGGAGCGGTGCCAGCCCTTCGACAAGGACCGCAAGGGGATCCTCACCGGAGAGGGCGCGGGCGTCCTCGTCCTGGAAAGCCTGGAGTCCGCTCTGGCCCGTGGAGCCCGCATCCACGCCGAGGTGCTCGGGTTCGGGCTCAACTGCGATGCGTTCCACCCGGTCGCGCCGAACGAGGACAGCGTGGCCCGGTGCATGCGGCTCGCCCTCGACGACGCGGGCGTCAAGCCGGGCGAGGTCGACTTCATCTCCGCGCACGGCACCGGGACCAAGGCCAACGACGTCACCGAGGCCTCGGCGATCCGGCGGGTGTTCGGCGCGGACACCGCACCGCGCACGATCTCGATCAAATCGATGCTAGGGCACACCATGGGCGCTGCGAGCGCGCTCGCCTCGATCGCCTGCGTGCTCGCGATCACCGAGAACTTCATCCCGCCGACGATCAACCACGTCGAGACCGACCCGGAGTGCGGAGTCGACTGCGTGCCCAACGAGGCGGTCGACGCGCAACCGCGGATCGTGCAGAACAACGGCCTCGCGTTCGGCGGCAACAACGCCGTCGTGATCTACGGCAAGTACGAAGAGGAGCGGGTGTGACACGGCTTTGCGCGCACAAGAGGCGTTCCCGATGAGCTGCCTGATCACCGGCACCGGAGCGGTGGCGAGCATCGGGAACACCGCCGACGAGGTCTTCGACGCGCTCTGCGCGGGCCGCAGCGGCCTGGCACCGCTGCGGGGCTTCGACAGCGACAAGTTCCGCGCCAACAACGCCTACGAGATCGATGACCGCCCGGCGTCGGGAGGTGACGTGCCATCGCGCGCCACGGACTGGCTGCTGCGGGCGGTTGCCGAGGCGTTGCGGGACGCCGGCCTCGGCGAAGACTTGTCCGACGTGCCCGTGCTCGTCGGAACGGGGCTGCGCGAACTGCGGTCCGTCGAGCTGAAGTGGCGCGACGGCGCCGAGTTCGACCTGGACCGGCTGCACTTCGGCACGGCGCTGCGGGAACGCTTCGGAGCCGCCCGGACCTACACGTTCTCCAATGCCTGCTCGGCTTCCCTGCACACGTTGGCGATGGGCAGCGATATGATCGCCGCCGGGCTCGCCGACACCGTCGTCGTCGCCGGCGTGGACACCGTCACGGAAAGCATGTTCGGGCTGCTCGACCGGGTCCAGCTCGATCCACCGGACCGTGTGAGGCCATTCGACCGGGCCCGCCGGGGCACGCTCATGGGCGACGGGGCGGCGGCGGTGGTGCTGCGCCGGGACGACCCCGCGGCGCTGGCCGAAGCCAGCGGTCGGCTGCGTGCCGCGAGCATGAACTGCGACGCGGCCCACGCGACCGCGCCCGACGCGCACAGCATCGCCGACGCCATTCGCGCGGCGCACGAGCTGGCCGGCGTCAAAGCTCGTGACATCGACCTGATCCTTTTGCACGGCACCGGAACCCCGCTCAACGACGAGGCGGAGGCAACCGCGCTCAGCGAGGTCTTCGGTGCCGACATCGAGCTGCCGCTGCTGACGGCGCTGAAGTCGATGACCGGCCACACCTCGGGCGGGTCGGGGCTGTTGAGCCTGATCGTCGCCGTGCGGGCGCTGGCATCCGGCCAGATCCCACCCGCCACCGGCCTGACCGACCCGACGGCCGATGCCGAGCGCTTCCGGTTCGTCCGTGACCGACGCCGGTACGCGGACCTCAGGCTGGCCCAGGTCAACGCCTTCGGCTTCGGCGGTGTCAACGCGGTCGCCGTCGTGGAAGGAGTGGACGGCTGATGCGGATCGTCGTAACGGGTGTCGGCCTGGCGCTGCCCGGCGCTGAAGACCCCGCGGCGCTGCTGCGCACCGACGGGCAGCGCGGCGAGCCAGTGGACCCGGGGGCCCGGATCGGACGTCGCGGCTTGCGCTACAAGGACCGCGCCTCACAGCTCGCCTTGTGTGCGGCAGCGGAGGTGCTGGCCGACGCCGGTCTGCTCCCGGCAGACGGCGGGTTGACCGTCGCCGGTGAATCGGTAGCCGTCGTGGCGAGCTCGAACCTCGGCAACCTGGACACCGTCTGCGACGTCGCGTCGGCCATCGCCGAGGAGTCCACGGATCGCATCAGCCCGATGGCCCTGCCCAACGCTTCGAGCAACGTCGTCGCGTCGTCGGTCGCCATGAAGTTCGGCCTGCGCGGCCCGAACCTGATGCTCTGCAACGGTCCGACCTCAGGCTTGGACGCCGTGCACTGGGGTGCGGCCCTGGTCGCCGCCGGGCGTTGCGAACGCGCCCTCGTCGTCGGGGTGGAGACGCGCAACCACGTGGTCGAGGCGCTCACCGGCGAGGTCGACCTGCTGGACGGTGCGGTCGCGCTGGTGGTGGAAAGCGATGAGGCGGCACGGGCGCGCGGTGCCCGGGCGGTCGCCGAACTCGGGCAGTACTCCCGAGAGGGCAGCGTCGCCGCATGCGTCGACCGGGTGCTCGCTGGCGGAGGCGTGCCCGGCATCTGGTTCACCCCGGACGCCGACGAACGGCCAGAGGTCACCCCGGGAACACCGCGCCACGACGTGACGGGTGCCTTCGGGCTCGCCTCCGGCGCGCTCGGCGTGCTGCAGTGCGCCGCCGCGATCGGCTGGTTCGGCGCAGGCGGAGGCGGTTCCGCGCTGGTCACCGCGGGCGACGACGCGGCCGACGGGGTCGCCGGAATGGTGTTGCGGTCAGCGGGAAAAGGGGAGCGATGAGTGCTGACACGTCGGCTTCGCCGAGCCAGGTAGCCCTTCTCGGCGGCCGGAAACCGGTCACGGTGCGGTGCGCGAGGACGGCGGAGGTGCCCGACGACCCGATTCGCGTCCTCCTGGTGCACGGGCTGGGCAGCAACGCCGCGATCTGGGACGCGTTCGTCGCGCTGGCCGACCCCAGGTGCGAGCTCTGGGTCGCCGAACTGCCTTGGCGCGGCACGGGAATCGCCGGCTGGACCTCGCAGCCGGTCGAGGAGTGGATCGACCAGGCGGTCGCCCAACTTCCGAGCGGCCCGGACGTGGTCGTCGCTCATTCCTTCGGGACCAACGCCGTGCTCAGCTGGCTCGACCGGCAGGACACCGGACCCAGCGGCCGGATCGCGGTCGGGGAGCGGGAAATGCGCGGCGTCGTCCTCGTCTCGCCGCTCTACCGCGCCGAACAGGAGGACTTCGACTGGGATTCGATCGGCTACTACCTGCACAACTTCGACCAGATCCTGGCCGCGGGCATGCGGGTGCGGCCGGGCAGCAGGCGCCTCTCGCCCGAGCAGCGGCTGGCCATCGCGGTGAAGGTGCGCGACCTCATCGGGCCCTACGGCTGGATCCGGTTCCTCGATACCTACCTGCGCATGCCGGAGGTGCGCACCGAACGGCTGCTGATGCCGTTCCTCGTCATCGGCGGCGAGTCGGATTCCATCGCCTTCCCCGCCGACTCGGAAGCCCTCGGCAAGGCGCTGCCGGACGCGTCGGTGCACATCCTCCCGGGCAGCGAGCACTTCCCGATGGTCGCGTCGGCGGAGTCGTTCGCCGACCTGGCAAACACGTTCCTCCGCACCCTCTCGGCCTGATCACCGCCAGGAGCCCGTCACCCAACATGGAGCGCAACCGATGACCGCCGACACCGAGCCGGT
Organism: Saccharopolyspora sp. NPDC050389; assembly: GCF_040655595.1. Classification (NCBI taxonomy): domain Bacteria; kingdom Bacillati; phylum Actinomycetota; class Actinomycetes; order Pseudonocardiales; family Pseudonocardiaceae; genus Saccharopolyspora; species Saccharopolyspora sp. NPDC050389. The sequence continues at coordinate 79,144 of NZ_JBFAKG010000003.1, read as the reverse complement.
ACTGACGAAGTCCCTGTTCGCCAACACCACCCACGTGGCGCTGCGGCCCCGCTACGAGGGCTCCAACATCTGCACGTGGATCGGCTTCAAGCACGTCAACTACCTCGTCGAGGAGGCCGTGCTGGAGCACTTCCGCAGTGCGGGCCTGGGCGCCCGCAGCCTGTTCGAGGAATACGGCCTGGGGCTGGACATCGTCGACCTGGACACCCGCATCCTGCACGCGCTGCACATGGACGACCTCGCCGAGGCGGAGGTCGTCTCGGTGACGAAACCGGGCGATGCGGTGCTCGGCTTTCGCGTCACGCTGAGCCTGGAGCGCGCCGGTCAACCGACCAAGGCGGTGGTCGCCAAGGTCAAGGTTTCGCTGCGCCCAACGGACTACCTGCCCGCCACCGGCTCACCACCCGCAGAACTGGCCGGTTTCGTCGTGCCCAAGCTCGGCGCGCACCTGCCCGCCAAGCGCCCCACCGCGACCGTCGAGCCCGCCGACAACACCGCCCTCCAGCAGGGGCGCGGGACCACCGGCGGTGACCCGGTCCTGGAGCGGCTCACCGCCGGGGAGAACGCCTTCGGCTGGAAGTGGCGTATCCCCTACCCGTACTGCCACTTCACCGAGCGGCTGCAGATGTCGGGCTACCTGCGGCAGATGGAGGAGGTCGTCGACCTGTTCCTCGCCGACCGCGGCATCTCCATCAGGGAACTGCTGGCCGACCGCAGGTGGATCCCGGTCGTCCCGCACTCGAACATCCAGATCCTGGACGAGGCCCTGATGGAGGAGGATCTCTACACCACCTACACCGTCGAGGGCGTGTTCAAGGACTTCACCTACACCTCGCGGATGGACTGCTACGTCGTTCGCGACGGCAGGCTCGTGCAGACCGCCACCGGGCGGATCACCCACGGCTACGCCCTGATCGAGAGCCGCAGCGACTGGCGACTGGTCAACTTCGACGAGCGCGTGGTGCGCGCGCTGGGCGGTTGACGGGCCCAGGCGGCGCGGGAACGGAGACCCATGCACGAGTACTTGCTGATCGACAGCGGCGGCCCCCGAGCGGGCGCCGAATGCGACCGGTTCGTCGGCGACGCGGTCCGGTTGCTCGAAGGCGGCGACGCGGTGGCGCTCCTGCTCATCGAGAACGCCGCGCCAGCTGCGGTGCGGGACGCATTCCCGAGCATCGACGGGTTCCTGCGCAACGGCGGCGAACTCTGGGTGGATTCGTTCTCCCTGCAACAGCGGGCCGTGCGCGCCGAAGATCTGGTCTCCGGCGCCCGGGTGGTGGAAATGGCCGACGTCGCCGAGAAACTGCTGGAGACCGGACTGCGGGCGGTGTGGCACTGAGATGGTGTGGACGGTTCCCCCCACGGACGTGCTGCTGAAGGTGCTGGGCGCACCGCACCAGACCGAGCTGGTGACCAGCGTGTTCCGGCTGGCGGATGCGCTACTCGACCGCGGTGCCGCCGTGCAGGTCTGGACGTGCGGCGACGCCACCGGCCTGACCCGGGTCAGCCTCGGCGACAGTAAACCGATCAACGTCGCCGATCGGCACGCCGATCACCCGTCGACAGCGCGGCTCGTGCGTGACCTGCTCGGCGCGCACCCGGACCGGCTCAACTGGTACGTCTGCCGCTTCTGCTGCGAAGACCGCGGCGCGGCCGAGCAGATCCCGGAGGTGCGCAAGCGCCCGCCGGCCAGGTTCTGGGAGCACGTGCAAGCGACCGACAAGATCCTGGCGATGGGGGTGTGCTGACGTTGGCGGCGAGCAGAAGCGTACTGATGATCATCGAGCGCGCCTACCGGGGATCGGTCGAGACGCAGTTCGCCGACGTCCTCTACTTCGTCCGCGAACTGCACCGCCAGAGTGGTGGTGTCGACATCGCGCTGCGCGGGCCGGCGGCCGCCTACGCGGTGGACACCGAGTTCGAGCCGGCCATCAGCATCGCGGGCCGGGTGCTCGACGCGCTGCCCGACCCCCGCCGCTCGCTGCGGCAGCTGCTCGACGACGGCGTCGGGGTCTGGGTCGAGGAGCCGGACCTGGCTGCCCTCGGCCCCAGCGCGCGGGGACGGCTGGTTCCCGGCGTGCACGTCGTTCCCGCGCACGAGCCGGCTTCGCGCTGGTCCGACTACGAACGGGTCTGGTTCTTCTGAGCCCGACCGCCCCGATCCGCCCGTCAAGCCGGAGGAAACACGAATGGCCCCCACCACCGCCGTCGGCAACCCGGTCATCTCCGCGTGGTCCACCATTTCCCCCTTCGGGTTGAGCAGTGCCGAGTTCGCCGAGGGGGTGCGCTCGGGGCGCAAGGCCGCGGTCCGGCTCGACCGCGACGAGTGGCGGGTGCCGTTCGAGGAGGCGCACCTGGTGCCCGGCTTCGACACCAGATCGGTGCTGGGCAGGCGCGGCACCCGCTCGATGGACCGGGCCAGCGGGCTGGCCGTGGCCGCGGTCGGCCGCCTGCTGGGCGGCGACGGCGGCGAGCGGTTGCCGGGGGTCGGCGAGGACACCGGGCTCGCGCTGGGAACCAGCACCGGGAGCGCCCAGAGCATGATGGACTTCACCCGGGACTCGCTGGTCGGCGAGCGGCCCTACCTGGTCGACCCGGCGCGCTTCCCGAACACGGTGATGAACTGCGCCGCCGGTCAGTCCGCCATCTGGCACCGCCTCAAAGGACCGAACACCACCATCGCCGGCGGGAGGGCCACCGGGCTGCTGGCCCTCCAGTACGCGCTGCGGCTGCAGAAGGCTGGTCGGGCGGAAACCTTGCTGTGCGGCGCGGTCGAGGAGTTCTCGACTGCGCGCGCCTGGCTCGAATGGCACGCCACCGATCGCCGGGACAACGTGCTGGGCGAGGGCGCCGCGGTGTGGTTGCTGGAGCGCGCCGACACCGCCCGGGCCAACGGCAGGCCGGGCATCGCCGAAGTCGTCGGCCTGGAGTTCGGTTTCGCGCGGGACGGGCAGGAGATCCGCCCGGTCCTCGGGGCCGGCCTGCGCCGCCTGCTGGACCGGGCCGGGGTGGCACCGGAGGAGATCTGGGCGGTCGCCGACTCGCAGGCGCCCGGGGCCGACGGCGAGGCGGAACGCGCGGCCATTGCCGGCGTGCTCGGCACCGCCGTCCCCCGGCGCGTGCCGTGCGCGGAGTTCATCGGGGACACCTCCGCGGCGTCCGCGGCGTTCCAGATCGCCGCTGTTCTGGCGCTCGCGGAGGACGGCGGAGCAGCCGGTGCCCGGACGGTCCTGGTCACCTCGGCGGAGTCGAACGGCGTCGTCGGAGCCGCCCTGCTGAAGCTGGTCGACCACCCGGAAGCCGCCCGATCCGGGAAGTAGCGCAGTACCGCCACGAAAGGGATGCACACGATGCCCGACACAAACGCGACGCCCATCGACCTGGAGGACCTGCGGCGCACCGTCGCAGAGGTGCTCGACGTCGAGGTGTCCGACGTGACCGATGACGCCCGGTTCGTGGAGGACCTCGGCGGCGATTCGCTGCTGGCGTTGGAGGTCATCGTCGTGCTGGAGAAGAAGTACGGGGTGAAGTTCACCGAGCCGGAGGTGCAGGGCCTGACATCCCTGCCGAGGACCCACGACCTGCTCGCGGCCAAACTGGGGGTCGCCTGATGAATGCGGCGTGCAGCCCGATCGCGGGCGCGATCGAGATCGAGGGCCAGGAGCTCGCGATGGTCGTCGAGCCCGGCGAACCCGTTTTCGCCGGCCACTACCCGGGATTCCCCATCTTCCCCGGGGTGTGCATCGTCGAGTTCGTCCACCGCGGCGCGCTGGCCACCGTCCCGGAACCCGAGCGGCGGTGGGAACTTTCGGGCATCGACAAGGTCCGGTTCACCAGTCCCGTCTTCCCGGGCGATTCGTTGACCGCGGACCTCAAGTGGCGGCGGCGCAGTGCGGGCTGGACCTGCGCAGCCTCGGTCGCCACCGAGCGCGGGCCCGCCGCGCAGGTCCGGATCAGCTTCGCGGAGAGGCGGCCGCGGTGACCGCGGGAGTCAGCGGAATCGCCGAGATCAAGCGGATCCTGCCGCACCGTCACCCGATGCTGCTCGTCGACCGGGTCGTCGATCTCGTGCCTGGCGAGCGGCTGACCGCGCTGAAGGCGGTCACCTGCAACGAGCCGTGGTACCGGGAGATCGCGGACGACGCCGACGACGAGGACTACGACTACCCAGCCGTGCTCCTGCTCGAATCCTGGTGCCAGGCGGCGGGATTGCTCATCGTCGGCGCGAAACCGAACCCCGACGTGCGCACCGGCGCGGTGATGCTCTTCGGCGGGGTCGCCGGCGTGCGCCGCACCGGGCGGGTCCGCCCCGGCGACGTCGTGGAGCACCGGGTCCGCCTGGCGCGGACGTTCACCGACACGGCGATCTTCGAAGGGGAGAGCGCGGTCGGCGGCGAGGCCGTGATGGAGATCGACCAGGTGGTGATGGCGCTGCGACCGGCATCCGAACTCACCGGCGCGGCCGCGGCCGGAGCGGAGGGGACAGGCGGATGACGGGGACAGGCAGGCGGGTCGCCCTGGTCACGGGCGGATCGCGGGGCATCGGCAGGGCGACCGTGCTGCGGCTGGCGCGGGACGGGTTCGACGTGGCGTTCTGCTACGCGTCGAACCCCGAAGCGGCTGCGCTGCTGGAGAAGGAAGCAGGCGACCTGGGATCGCGGGTGGTCGCCAAGCAGGCGGACGTGTCGCGGGCGGAAGCGGTGCGCGCGCTGGTCGCCGACGCCCAGGACGAACTCGGGTCCATCGACGTCGCGGTGACCTCCGCGGGCATCGTCCGGGACAACCCGCTGCTGCTGATGAAGGACGAGGACTGGCACCAGGTCCTGGACACCAACCTGGACGGCACGTACCACGTCTGCCGCTCGGTCGTCTTCGAGATGATGAAGCGAAAGCGGGGCTGCATCGTCAACATCTCGTCGGTGGCCGGGGTCCACGGCAACGCCACGCAGACCAACTACTCGGCGTCCAAGGCCGGGATCATCGGCTTCACCAAGGCGCTCGCCAAGGAGGTCGGGAAGTACGGCATCCGCGCGAACGTGGTGGCGCCGGGCTTCATCGAGACCGACATGACCGCCGGACTGTCCGAGAGCACCCGCGCGGCCGCGGCGGAGAACATCGCGCTGGGACGGTTCGGCCGACCGGAAGAGGTGGCCGACATGGTCGGCTACCTGGTGTCCGCCGAGTACGTGACCGGCAGCGTGCTGCAGATCGATGGCGGCATCGTCATCTGAGAGCCTGCCGGCGAATGCCGTCCTGGACATACATAAGGAGGGCGCCCACAGTCCAGGGAACCTCTCAGGTTCCGCTTAGCGACCACCCACCCAGACCATTCACCAACAGGCTCTGATACGGACGAGGAGCGGAGAACCCCGTCATGCCGAGGAAGAACAGCATCCCCAGGTTCTACTTCTCGTTGCGCAGCCCGTATTCCTGGCTCGCCTACCGGGACCTGGTGGACCGGCACCCCGAGGTGGCGGCCGCGGTCGAGTGGCGACCGTTCTGGGAACCGGACGCCCGCAGCGAGCAGATGCTGGCGGATGCGGGCGGCAGCTTCCCGTACGCGGCGATGTCCCGCGCCAAGAGCCTCTACATCCTCCAGGACGTGCGCCGGCTCACCCGCGAGCGCGGTCTCGAACCGACCTGGCCGGTCGACCGCGACCCGGTGTGGGAGGTGCCGCACCTGCCCTACTTCGTCGCGCTGGACGAGGGACGGGGGCGGGAGTTCGTCGACCGCGTCTACCGCGCCCGTTGGCAGGAAGGGCGCGACATCTGCGACCGCGCCACCATGGCGGAGATCGCCGCCGAGCTCGGGCTTCCGCGGGACCGCGTCTCGAACGCGGTCGACGACGAGGAGCTGCGTCGGCGAGGGACCGCAGCGCTGCTCGACATCGACGAGGACGGCGTGTTCGGGGTCCCGTTCTTCGTGGACCGCTTCAGCAAGTTCTGGGGCGTGGACCGGCTGCCGGCCTTCGTCCGTTCGATGGCCGGCACGCCCGCCGCGCCGGTGCCCGTTGCGGCCGCGGAGCCGGACCCGGGTCTCGGCGGCGACCAGGGGCATGCCGGTGGCTGCGGCTGAACGACCATTCCGCGCGACCTGGAGGGCGAGATGAGGGAAGGCAACATCAGTTCGGCCGCGGCCGTCCACCGGTGGGCTCGGGTCGCCGGTGACACCACGGCGATCGTCTACGAGGGCACCGAGATCAGCTACGCGCAGCTGTCCGCCCGGGTGCGGCGGCTGGCGGCGGTGCTGTCCGGTGGCGGACTCCGCCGCGGTGATCGGGTCGCCTACCTCGGCCGGAACAGCGCACTGCTGCTGGAGACCGCGCTCGCCGCGGCGCACCTCGGCGTGCTCTTCCTGCCGCTGAGCTTCCGGCTGGCCAGCGACGAAGTGGCGTTCCTGCTCGACGATTCCGGCGCGCACACGCTGGTCGTCGAGGACGAGCAGCGGGCGTTGGTCGACGGCATCGCCGACTCGGTCCCGGTGCGCCGCTTCCTGCTCGACTCGGCGGCCGAACCCGCGCACCCGCGCTGGGAGAGCTTGTCGGCCGCGGCTGCGCCGGACCGGGACGACGAGCCGGTCGACGTCCGGGAGGCGGACGTCGCCCTGCTCATGTACACGTCCGGGACCACCGGGCGGCCCAAGGGCGCACTGCTGACCCACGGAAACCTGTGGTGGAACCAGGTCAACACGGCGACCGCGATCGAAACCCGGTTCCGCGACACGGCCTTGGTCGTCGCGCCCATGTTCCACATCGCCGGACTCAGCGGTTTCACCCTGGGCACCCTCGCGCACGGCGGGACCTTGGTGGTCCGCCGCGCGTTCAACGCCGAGCAGTGCCTGGAAGACCTGGTGGAGCACCGGGTGGCCAACCTGATCGCGGTTCCGACGATGTTCGACGCCATAGCCCGGACCCCCGGTTTCGAGCGGGCTGACCTGTCCGCGTTGCGCGCCGCGATCGTCGGTGGCGCGCCGGTCCCGGACCAGCTCGTCCGCGACTACTCGGCGCGGGGCGTGAAGCTGCAGCAGGCGTGGGGCCTCACCGAGACCGCGCCGCTGGCGACGTACCTGCCGCCGCAGTTGGTGGACGGCCATCCCGGATCGGCGGGTTTTCCCATGCCGCACACCGAGATCCGGCTGATCGACCCGACGACCGGGGCCGTGGTCGCCGAACCGGGTGAGGCCGGCGAGATCTGCGTCCGCGGGCCGAACGTGATCTCCGGGTACTGGAACGACCCGGACACGACTCGCAAGGCGGTGGACGACGCGGGCTGGTTCCACTCCGGCGACATCGGCCACCTGGACGAGCAGGGCCACCTCTACGTCGTCGACCGGCTCAAGGACGTGATCATCAGCGGCGGGGAGAACATCTACCCCGCCGAGATCGAGCGGCTGCTGGCCGAATTCCCGGGCGTCCGCGAGGTGGCCGTGGTGGGCGTGCCGCACCCGAAGTGGGACGAGACGCCGGTCGTGGTCGTCTGCCAGGACGGCGCGGCCACCCTGGAGGAGATCCGCGCGTTCCTCGGAGAGCGGTTGGCGCGGTTCAAGCTCCCCACCGCGGTGCACCACTGCGACGTCCTGCCGCGCAACGGCACCGGGAAGGTCGACAAGGCGGGGCTGCGGGCGCGGCTGACCGGCGAGCACGAACTGGTCGCCGCAGACCGATGACGCGAGCCAGGCCGGGAGGGGCGCGACATGGTCGGCGTTCGTGATGGCACCGCTTCGGATCGCACCGCGGACCCGACACCGTCCACGATCCACCGCGCGGTCGAGGACCAGGTGCTGCGGAGCCCGGATGCGGTGGCGATCGCGCATCGCTGGTCCGAGCTGAGCTACGCGGCGCTCAACGCCAGGGCGAACCAGCTCGCACACCACCTGCGCGCGCTGGGCACGGGGCCGGGCTGCCTGGTCGGCGTGAGCCTGCGCCGTGGGCCGGACCTGGTCGTGGCGCTGTTGGCGGTGCTCAAGGCCGGTGGCGCGTTCGTGCCGCTCGACCCCGCCGAACCGGCCAAGCGGCTGGCGCTCATCGCAGCCGACTCCGACCTGCACTGCCTGATCACCAGCGGTGCAGGCGCAGCGGAGCTGCCCGCCCGCCACCTCGTGCGCATTGACGCGCGCGAGGCGAAGATCGCCCAGCGTCCCACCACACCGCCCGAGTCCGATGTGGACGGTGAACATCCGGCGTACGTCACGTACACGTCAGGACCGCACGGTCGGCCGTTGGGAATCGTGGTCCGGCACCGCAACGCGCTCAGCCGCTTCGCCGGGATGCGCGACCGGATCGGTTGCACGGAATCGGACGTCGTCCTCGCGTTGACGGGCATCTCCTTCGACGCTGCGGTGCTAGAACTGCTGTGGCCGCTGACCGGCGGCGCGAAGGTCGTGGTCGCCGGGGACCGGTTGATCGAGAACCTGGCACCCGCCGCTGCGCCTCCGGCACGACCGCTCGGCTTCAGCTTGTTCTTCTTCGCCGCCGCCACGGCCGACGAGCAGCGGCGCGACGGCTACCGCCTGGTGCTGGAGGCCGCGAAGTTCGGCGACGCCCACGGGTTCGAGGCCGTGTGGACCCCCGAACGGCACTTCCACTCCTTCGGCGGCCTGTACCCGAACCCCGCGGTGATGGCCGCAGCGCTGGCGACGGTGACCGATCGGATCGGGTTGCGGTGCGGCAGCGTGGTCGCACCGCTGCACGACACGGTTCGCATCGCCGAGGAGTGGTCCTTGGTGGACAACCTCTCCAACGGGCGGGTCGGCCTCGCGTTCGCATCCGGCTGGAACACCAACGACTTCGTGTTCTTCCCGGACGACTTCCCGCGCCGCAAGCAGCGGATGGCCGAGCAGCTGGACGAGTTCCGGCGGCTGTGGCGCGGGGAACCGGTGCGGCGGCGGGGCGGCGACGGCCAGCAGGTCGACGTGCGGGTCTTCCCATCGCCGGTGCAGGACGAGCCCCAGATCTGGCTCACCTCGGCGGGCTCGGTGGAGACCTTCGAGCGCGCGGGGGCGGCCGGGGTGAACGTGCTCACCCACCTGCTCGGGCAGGACCTCGACGAGCTGGCGGTGAAGATCGAGGCGTACCGGCGCGCCAGGGCCGACTGCGGGTTCGCCGGGCCGGGCCGGGTCTCGGTCATGGTGCACACGTTCCTGCTCGACGACGCGGAGCGGGCGAAGGCGCAGGCGAGGGGACCGTTCCGGGAGTACCTGCGCAGCTCCGCGGAGCTCAGCCGGGTGTTGTTCGGCTCCGGCGCCGCCGTCAACGACGAGGATCTCGAATCGGTGCTGGACCTGGCGCTCGACAGGTACTTGGAGCGGTCCGGCCTGTTCGGTTCGCCGGCGGAGGGCGCCGAAGTGGTGCGCAGGTTGGAAGCCGCGGGTGCGGACGAGATCGCGTGCCTGATCGACTTCGGGGTCGCCGTCGACGAGGTGATCGCCGGCCTGCCCACGTTGAACCGCCTGAAAGAACTGCACGAGGAGGAGGTCGCCGACGCCGAGCACTCGTTCGCGCAGCTTTGCCGACGGTACAACGTCACCTTGCTGCAGTGCACGCCGTCCTTCCTGTCTGCGCTGGTCGCGCAGTCGACTGCTCTGGAATCGCTGCGTGGCGCCCGCGCGCTGCTCGTCGGCGGGGAGGCGATCCCGGCGGATCTGGCGCGACGCCTGTCGGCTGCTTTGCCCGGGGTGCGGTTGTTCGCGGCATACGGATCACCCGAGTCGACCTTCTCGGCCGCGGTCCACGAAGTCGCCCCGGGTGCGGCTGCGTCCATCGGCCGACCGCTGCCGGACACCGAGGTGCTCGTGGTGGACGAGGACCTGCGAGAGGTGCCGGTCGGAGCCGTCGGTGAGCTCCTGATCGGCGGGGCCGGGATCGCCGCGGGCTACCTCGACCAGCCCGGGCTCACCGCGCAGTGGTTCGTCGCGAGCCGGTCCGGAACCGCGTATCGGACCGGGGACCGAGTCCGTCGCGAGGCGGACGGAACCCTGGGTCTCCAGGCGCGCGATGACCGACGAGTGACCGTCCTCGGACACCTGGTCGAACCCGCCGAGGTGGAGGACGTGCTCTCCCGGCACGCCCAGGTGGAATCCGTCGAGGTGACCGCGAGTACCGGTCGGTCCGATGGCGCGGAGCTGGTCGCGCGGGTCACCCCGGTGGCCCAGCCGTCCGGCCACGTCGCCGAAGAGGCCCACGTGCGACGTTGGGGCCAGGAGTGGGAACGGATCTACGCCGCTGCCGACCCGGGAATTGGTTCCGTCGAACCGATTCCGCCCCAGGAGATGCGCGAGTGGCTGGACCACACCGCCGGCCGCATCGCGGACCTGGCGCCGCGGTCGGTCGTCGACGTCGGTGCCGGCCCCGGACTGCTGCTGCGCGCGCTGCTCCCGCACATCAAGGAATATCGCGGATTCGAGCCCTCCTCGACGGCCATCGGAGCGGCCAGGCAGTCGCTCGGGCCTGCGCCACCGCGCAACGTCGTCATCGACCAAGCCGACGCTGCCGCTCTCACCGACATGCCGACCGGCAGCGCCGACGTGGTGGTGCTGAACTCCGTCGTCCAGTACTTCCCGAGCACCGGTTACCTGGAGCGCGTTCTCGCCGAGGCCGCCCGGGTCGGTCGGCACGCGGTTTTCGTCGGCGACGTGCGGGGCTTGGCAGAGCTGGATGCCTGCTACGCGGCGGCGGAACTCAAGAGCTGCCCGCCGCTGGCGTCGGCGGCGGAAATCGCCGCGGCGATCTGGCGAGGCGTTGCGGGCGAACCGGAGTTGTGCCTTTCGCCCGCGTACTTCAGGAGACTCGACGCGGTCGGCGAGGCGCGGGTCGAGCTCAAGCGTGGACATGCGGTCAACGAGCTGACCTGCTTCCGCTACGACGTCACCCTGCTGCTCGACGAACCGCCCGGCGGCCCGGCCTTCGATGCGGTGGCCTGGTCGGCACTCCCGGCCGGGCTGGACGGCCTCGGCCGGCGGATCGGCATCGACCCCCTGACCGTCACCGGCATCCCCAACCGCCGGCTGGTGCGCCCGCGGGCGCTGCTCCAACTGCTCGGCGAGGCTGCGGACGACACCACCGCCTGGGAGCTGGAGCGGCTGCTGTGCGAGGTCGACGAGTCGTCGGCCGTCGACCCGGAGAGCGTCGTGGAGTTCGGCGAGCGGCACGGCGCGAGAGTCCGGTTGCTGGTCCCGGAACACGGGGGCCTGGACGAGTTCGACGCCGTCTTCGAGCCGGTGGAGCGGCGCTCATGAACACCGAGGCAACCGATCCGCTGGCCGTGGCGCGGGCGCCCGGGTTCCGCGCCGCACTGCGCGCCTTCGCCCGGGAACACCTTCCCGGAGCCATGGTCCCGGGGCGGATCGTGGTCGGCGACCGGTCTCTCGACGGGCTGACCGGAACCGCGTACGCCGCGCCCACCGGCCCGGTCGAAGCTCGGCTGGTCGGCATCTGGCAGGACGTGCTCGGCGTGCACCGGGTCGGCGTGGCGGACGACTTCTTCGATCTGGGCGGCAATTCCCTCACCGCCACGCACTTGCTGGCCAGGGTGCGGGAGGAGTGCGGTGTCGAAGTCGGGTTGCACGACCTGTACGCACGGCCCGTCATCGCCGAGCTGGCGCGGCTGGTCGGCGATGAAACCGTGGCCAGCGACCTCTCGCGCGGTATCGACCCCGACGCCCTGGCCGCGGAAGCGCTGCTGCCGGACGATGTCCGGCCAGAACGGGCCGCCGAGCCGGTCGCGTCCTTCCGGAACGTCGTGCTGACCGGCGCGACCGGGTTCGTGGGTGCCTTCCTGCTCCGCGAAGTGCTGGACCGCTCCGATGCCGACGTGCACGTCCTCGTGCGGGCCGGCGACCGGGACGGCGCGGTGAACCGGGTCAGGAAGAACCTGGCCGCCTACGGCCTGTGGCGCAGGGCGGATGCCCGGCGTCTGGTCGGTGTCCCCGCCGACCTCAGCCGCCCCTACCTCGGCCTGGGCCGTCCCGCGTTCGAGGAACTGGCGCGGCAAGCCGATCTGGTGCTGCACAGCGGCGCCGGGACGAGCGCCGTGCTGCCCTACCAGCAGCTCAAGACGACAAATGTGTTGGGAACCTTGGAGGTCCTGCGGCTGGCGTTCCGAGGCCGCGTGAAGCCGGTGCACTACGTGTCATCGCTTGAGGCGTTCCCCGACGCCCGGGGTGCGCGGCTCTTCGACGAGGCAGAACTGTCTTCTGCGGACGATGTGATCGGCGGTCGCGCGCAGACCAAGTGGGTGGCGGACCGCTTCGTCGCACAGGCTGGGCGGCGCGGCCTCCCGGTCGCGATCCACCGTCCCGGGCAGGTCGTCGGAGCCCGAGCGGCCGGTGCCTGCCCGCCGGAGCTGTTCTTGTGCGCCTGGCTGAAGGGCTGCATCCAGCTAGGATCAGCGCCGGATCTGAACCTGCTCGTCGACGCGGTTCCGGTCGACTTCGTGGCTGCGTCCATCGCGCACATCGCGTTGAGCGGAACCGGGTTGGGTCAAGCGCACCACCTGCCGGGCGCTCCGCCCGTGCGCTGGGCGGAGATCGTGGACCTACTCGCCGATTCGGGGTACCGGGTGTCGCGCAAGCCGTACGAGGAGTGGCGTCGGGATTTGCGCGCTGCGGTGGAAGCAGGTGCGGAGAATGCGTTGATCCCGTTCCTGCCGCTGTTGGGTGCGGAGGGACCGGCGCCGGACCTGCCGCTCCGGAATGGCGGCCACCAATTTGAAACGGGTCGGGCGGGCGGCTCGGAACTAGCTCCTCCGGCGGATGTCTCGGAACTGATATCGGGCTGCCTGGACTACCTGATCGCGATCGGGCACGTGGAGCCGCCGATGGTCGCTGAGTGAATTGGAACGCGAATTGCAGAGGGCGGCGGTAGCGTCCCGGCGGTGTTCGAAAAGCAGCAATATTCCGGCATTCGGCTGCTTCGTGTGCTGTTGGGTGGCGTTCGAGCGCTCGTGAAATCCCGTATGGTCGAATTGGTGGCCGACATTTCGTCGCATGGTTTCCGCCGTCGCTGAAAGGTGTGCCTCCGGGTGATCTCAACTGTTTGCTTTCGGATGTTGTCGTTCTAGCCTTGCAGTGGATATCCGGCTGGACTGGTGAGGTTTGCCGTGACCGCGAAGAAATCAGCCGTCGAGGACATTCTCCCGCTGACCCCGCTGCAGGAGGGGTTGCTGTTCCACGCCTGGTACGACGGGCAGGGGCCGGACGTCTACATCGTCCAGCTGTGCGTCGAGCTCGAAGGTGATTGCCAGGTCCCGAGGTTGCGGGCAGCCGCTCAGGCGTTGGCGGACCGGCACGCGAGCTTGCGCGCGGCGTTCGTGCGCCGCGGAGGCCGGGAGCCGGTGCAGGTGATCGCCCGGCGGGTGCGGGTGCCCTGGCGCGAGCTCGACCTGGCGGCGGAAGCCGATCCGGAGACGGCCTTCGCGGATTTCCTCGCGGCTGACCGGAACGAGCGGTTCGACCTGGGGCGACCGCCGCTCGTGCGCTTCGTGGCGGTGCGGTTCGCCGCTGACCGCGTCCGCCTGGTGATGACGTGCCACCACGTGCTGTTCGACGGTTGGTCGCTGCCGATCGTGGTCGATGAGCTGGTCGAGCTGTACTCCCGCAACGGTGACGCGAGCGGGCTCCCGCCGGCTCCGGCGTGGCGGGAGTATTTGGCGTGGTTGTCCGGCCAGGACGGTGCGGGGGCTGTTCGGGCGTGGGGTGAGGCTCTTTCGGGGGTGGAACAGCCGACTTTGGTGGCTCCGGGTGCGGGGCGGGCCGGAGTGGTGCCGGGTCGCGTGGTGGCTGGTGTCTCGACGGGTTTGTTGGGTGGATTGCGGAGTCTGGCGGCCGAGCGCGGTGTGACGTTGTCGTCGGTGGTTCAGGTCGGTTGGGGGGTGTTGCTCGGCGGGTTGGTCGGTTGTGGGGACGTGGTTTTCGGCTCTGTGGTGGCGGTTCGGCCTCCGGAGGTCCGGGGTGTCGAGTCGCTGGTGGGGTTGTGCATCAACACGCTTCCGACGAGAGTCCGGTGGTCGTCCGGGACATGTGTCGGTGATCTGCTGGGGGAGGTTCAGTCCGCGCAGGTTGACTTGATGCCGTACCGGCAAGTGGGGTTGCCGGAGATCCAGGGCGCGGTTGGTGTTGGTGAGCTGTTCGATTCGGTGGTCATCTACGAGAACTACCCGACCAAGCCAGGAACAGCAGTCGACGGGGGAGACCATGCGGCGGGGGGAGCTTCGCTGCGCGTCGCGAACGTCGAAGGTCTCGATTCGACGCACTACGGGCTGGCGTTGGTGGTGCTGCCGGGGGACGAGCAGCTGACGTTGCGCCTGGACTACCGGCCGGATTGCTTCACCGCCGAGGAAGCAGCGGTCGTTCTTCAGCGATTCGTCCGCGTGCTGGAGTCGATGGCGGCCGATCCCGACATGCTCGTGGCGGATATCGACGTCCTCACCGAGGAAGAGCGGTACCAGCAGCTTGAGGTGTGGAACGGGCAAGGTGTGGTCGCCGCTGAGTCGACTTTGCCGGAGCTGTTCGAGTCCCAGGTGGCGGAGTCGCCGGATGCCACGGCGGTGGTGTGTGGCGATGAGTCGGTGTCGTACGCCGAGTTGAATGCTCGGGTGAATCGGCTGGCTCGGTGTCTGATCGATCGTGGTGCCGGGCCGGGTTGTGTTGTGGGGCTTGCTGTTCCGCGTTCGGTGGAGATGGTCGTGGCGGTGTGGGCGGTGCTCAAGGCGGGCGCTGCGTATCTGCCGGTCGATCCGGGTTTTCCGGCTGAGCGCATCGGGTTCGTGCTCGCCGATGCCGACCCGGTGCTGGTGGTGACGACTGTCGAAGCCGAACACGTGGTTCCACAGGGTTTTTCGGTTCTCGTGGTGGATGATCCGGGTACTGAGCCTGTGGTGGCCGGGCTCTCGGATGCGGATCTCGTTGGCGGGGACCGGGTTGCTGTGGGTCTCGATGATGCGGCGTATGTGTTGTTCACGTCGGGTTCGTCGGGGTGGCCGAAGGGTGTGGTGGTCACTCATCGGAATGTGTGCGGGTTCGTTGCGGCTGTTGATCCGTGGTTGGAGGTGGGGCCGGGGGATCGGCTGTTGGCGGTGACGACGTTGTCGTTCGACATCGCCGTGGTGGAGTTGCTGGCGCCGCTGCTCGCCGGTGCGGCAGTGGTTGTGGCCGGTGGTGGCGCGGTCGGGGATCCGCGGGCGTTGGCGGCGTTGGTGGCCGACCACGCGGTAACGGTCATGCAGGCGACACCCGCTTTGTGGCAGGCGCTGCTGTCCGAAGCTCCCGGGATGCTTCACGGGTTGCGGGTCTTGACCGGTGGTGAGGCCTTGCCGGAGCACCTGGCGGTCCGACTGCGCGAGTTGGCTTGTGAGGTCGTCAACCTCTACGGGCCCACGGAGGCCACGGTGTGGTCGACGGCGGCGGAGGTCGACAGCGATGGTCGGGTGACCATCGGCCACCCGTTGGGCAACAGCCGCGTCTACGTCCTCGGCCCGAACCTGCGGCCGGTGCTTCCCGGAGTGACCGGTGAGCTGTTCATCGCCGGCTCCGGTGTGGCGCGGGGCTATCTCGGGCGCGCCGGGTTGACGGCGGAGCGTTTCGTGGCTGATCCGTTCGGTCCGCCTGGTGGGCGGATGTACCGGACCGGAGATCTGGCTCGCTGGAACCACGGTGGTGAGCTGGAGTTCGTTGGCCGCGTTGATGACCAGGTCAAGGTACGTGGTTTCCGCATCGAGCTCGGCGAAGTCGAGGCCACCCTGGCTGCCCACCCCGCGGTAGCTCAGTGCGTGGTGGCCGCCCGAGAGGACCAGCCGGGCGAAGCGCGCCTGGTCGCCTACGTGGTGGCCGATGCCGGCGGGTGCGACCCGGCCGAATTGCGGGCGCACGCTGCTCGGCGCCTGCCCGACTACATGGTTCCGTCGGCGGTTGTCGTTCTCGACGGCCTTCCGTCGACGGCGAACGGGAAGCTGGATCGAAAGGCGTTGCCTGCTCCCGATTTCGGTTCTGGGAAGGTGAAAACCCCGCCTCGGACTGAGCGTGAGGTGTTGTTGTGCGGGTTGTTCGCCCAGGTGCTGGGCGTTGCGGAGGTGGGGGTAGGAGACAGCTTCTTCGACCTGGGCGGCCATTCGTTGTTGGCGACTCGGTTGGCCGGCCGTGTCCGCGCCGAGTGCGGCGTGGAGTTGTCAGTACGCGCGGTGTTCGAGGCGCCAACAGTGGCGCAGCTGGCCATCCGGATCGACACCGAGGCGGGCGTGCATCACCAGGTGGCGCTGCGCGCCGAGCAGCGGCCGGAACGGGTTCCGCTGTCCTTCTCCCAACACCGCTTGTGGTTCGTGGGCGAGCTCGACGCGACCGGCTCGGCGTACCACATCCCCCTGGCGTGGCGGATCCCCGGTGAGACCGACATGGCCGCCCTGCAAACGGCGGTGCGGGACGTTCTCGCGCGCCACGAGGCGCTGCGGACCGTGTTCCCACTGGGCGAGGACAGCGCCCCCTGGCAGCAGGTCCTGGACGCCGACACCGCGCTGGAACGAGCCTTCGGCACTACCGACGCGAGGATCAGCTCCGACGACGTTGAGCGGGTGGTCGCCGAGCATTCTGCGCAGGCCTTCGACCTGGAGGTAGAGCCGCCGATCAGGGTGCGGTCCTGGGAGATCGCCGGCGGTAGCCGTGTCCTGCTGGTGGTGTTGCACCACATCGCCGGTGACGGTTGGTCGGTGGGACCGCTGGTGCGGGACTTGGCCGCCGCATACGCGGGACGGTGCACCGGCGAGGCACCGGACTGGCGGGAATTGCCGGTGCAGTACTCGGATTTCGCGTTGTGGCAGCGGAGAACACTGGGCAGCGAGGACGACCCCGGCAGCGCGATTTCGCGCCAGTTGGATTTCTGGAAGCAGGCTCTGCGGGGCCTTCCGGAGGAGCTGGCGCTTCCGGTGGACAGGTCTCGGCCGGCGGTGTCGTCGTATCGGGGTCGGACTCTTTCGGCCGTCGTCGAGCCGGGTGCGCACCGCCGATTGGTCGAGCTGGCCCGGGAGTGCCAGGCGAGCACCTTCATGGTGCTCCAGGCCGCGCTCGCCGCGTTGCTGACGCGGTTGGGGGCGGGTACGGACATCCCGATCGGCAGTCCGATCGCTGGGCGTGATGATGAGGCGCTGCACGATCTTGTCGGTGCGTTCGTCAACACGCTGGTGTTGCGGACCGATACGTCGGGTGATCCGAGCTTCCGTGAACTGTTGGCGCGGGTCAGGGAGACGAACCTGGCCGCATACGCCCATCAGGACTTGCCGTTCGAGCGGCTCGTCGAAGCGCTCAACCCGCAGCGATCCCTCGCCCGTCACCCGCTGTTCCAGGTGGCTCTCGCGCTCAACAACGGGCCCACCGCCGCGCTCGACCTACCCGGCGGGAGCGCCGAGCCGATTGCCGTCCCCATCAACACCGCCAAGTTCGACCTCGCCTTCACCGCGGTTGAACTCCCGGCCTCGGCAGATTGCCCCGACGGCCTGGCGCTGTCCGTGGAGTACAGCGTGGACCTGTTCGACGCGGACACCGCCGAGGAGCTCCTCCAGCGATTGCTGCGAATGCTGGAACGGGCGACCACCGATGCCGATCGACCACTGCACGAGCTCGACGTCCTCACGGCAGCCGAGCGCCACCGGCTCCTCCACGAATGGAACGGCGGTCACGAAGCCCCTGATGCCGTCGTGCCCGACCTCTTCGAAGCGCAGGTCGCCCGTGCCCCAGACGCGGTCGCGGTGCTGTGCGACGGGACCGCGGTGACGTACGCCGAGCTGAACGCGCGGGCCAACCGGTTGGCCCGATGCCTGGTCGAGAAGGGGGCCGGGCCGGAGACCGCGGTGGGGCTGGCGATTCCCCGGTCGGTGGAGATGGTGGTGGCGCTGCTCGCCGTCCTGAAGGCGGGAGCCGCATATGTGCCGCTGGATCCGGCATATCCGGCCGATCGGCTCGCGTTCATGGTGGCCGACTCCGCACCGGTACTCCTGCTCACCCGTGGCGACGTTGAGCAGGAGTTCGAGGCCGACCGAATGGTCTTGGACGATCCCGACGTCGTCGAGGTGCTGTCCGGGTACCCCGACACCGACCTGACCGACGCGGAGCGCAAGGGGCCGTTGGATCCGGCGAACCCGGCCTACGTCATGTACACCTCCGGCTCGACCGGAACCCCCAAGGGAGTCGTCGTAACGCACTCGGGGATGGCGGATTCCGTCGCGTGCGCACACGCGGTCGTCGGCCCGGCACGACTCGCCCGCGTGCTTGCCTCGACGTCGCTGAGCTTCGACACCTCGGTGCTGGAGATCTTCCCCCCGCTGACCTCCGGCGGGGGGATCGAGGTGGTGCCCGATCTGCTGACCCTGGCGGAGCGCCCGCGGGTGCTGTCGGACGGCGGCCTCGTCAGCGCCGTGCCGTCGGTCCTGGCGAAGGTGATTCGGGGCCAGGCGCGGGCGGACGGCGTGCACACGGTGATCCTGGGCGGCGAATCCTTCACCGCCCAGCTGGTCCGGGACATCCGCGCGGTCTTCCCGAACTGCCGGATCATGAACTTCTACGGGCCGACCGAGGCGACGGTCTACTCCGCGGTCTGGTACTCCGACGGTGACGAGCCGCCGGTGGTGCCGATCGGCCCGCCGGTGCCGAACACCAGGGCGTACGTGCTGGATCCCGCTCTGGAGCTGGTGCCCGCCGGGGTGGTGGGCGAGCTGTACATCGCCGGTGGCGGGGTGGCGCGGGGCTATTCGGGTCGCCCCGGCTTGACGGGGCAGCGGTTCGTGGCCGATCCGTTCGGCCCCGCCGGCGGGCGGATGTACCGGACCGGCGACCGGGTGCGCTGGAACCGGAACGGGGAGCTGGAGTTCCTCGGTCGGGCCGACGACCAGGTCAAGGTTCGTGGTTTCCGCATCGAACTGGGCGAAATCGAGGCGGCGGTCGCTGCGCACCCGCGGGTGGCGCAGTGCGTGGTCGTGGCGAAAGAGGACCAGGAGGGCGACAAGCGCCTGATCGCCTATGTCGTCTCCGAGGCCGGAGGGTGCGATCCGGCGGAGGTGCGGGCTCAGGTGGCCCGCAGCCGACCGGATCACATGGTGCCTTCAGCGGTGGTCCTGCTGGACAGCCTTCCGCTGACGGCCAACGGGAAACTGGACCGAAAGGCGTTGCCTGCTCCCGACTTCGGCTCCGGGAAGGCGAAAACGCCACCGCGGACGCCGCGCGAGGAACTGCTGTGCGGGTTGTTCGCCGAAGTCCTGGACGTGGACGAGGTGGGGATAGCCGACAGCTTCTTCGATCTGGGTGGTCATTCGTTGTTGGCGACTCGGTTGGTGAGTCGCATCCGTGGTGCGTTCGCCGTCGAGTTGTCGGTGCGTGCGGTGTTCGAGGCGCCGACGGTGGCGGAGCTGGCTGCGCGGTTGGATGGCTATGACGAGTCGGTGCGCCCCGCGATTGCGGGAATGGTGCGGCCGGAGCGGGTGCCGCTCTCGTTCGCCCAGTACCGGTTGTGGTTCGTGGACAAGTTGGACGCGGTTGGTTCGGCGTACCACATTCCGCTGGCGTGGCGTCTGACCGGCGACGTCGACGTTCCTGCGTTGCAGGCGGCGGTGTGGAACGTGGTCGATCGTCACGAAGTCCTGCGGACGGCGTTCCCCGATGTGGAGGGAGTGCCGTTGCAGCGCGTGGTCGGCGATGCCCGCGAAGTCCTGGACGTTCCGGTGCTTGAGGTCTCGGCTGATGAAGTCGAGAAAGTGGTCGCCGATCACGTCGAGCGGGATTTCGACCTGTCCTGCGAGGCACCGATCCGTGCGCGAATTCTCGTGGTGGACGAGCACGAGGTCGTGCTGTCGGTGGTGTTGCACCACATCGCCGGTGACGGCTGGTCGGTGGGTCCGTTGCTGCAGGATCTGGCCACGGCATATGCGGCGCGGTGCACTGGTGAGGCGCCGGGTTGGCAGGAACTGTCGGTGCAGTATGCGGATTTTGCTTTGTGGCAGCGGGAAATCCTGGGCGGTGAAGAAGATCCGGGCAGCGTGATCTCCCGCCAGCTGGAGTTCTGGGAAGACACCCTGCGGGATCTTCCGGAAGAAATCGCCCTCCCCACCGACTGGCCCCGCCCGGCAATCGCCTCGTACCAGGGGCGGACCCACTCGGCCTCCGTCGGACCCGAGGCGCATCGGCGGTTGGTCGAGCTGGCCCAGGCGTCTCAGGCGAGCACCTTCATGGTGCTCCAGGCTGCGCTGGCAACGTTGTTGACGCGGTTGGGTGCGGGTACGGACATCCCGATCGGAAGTCCGATCGCCGGGCGTACGGAGCAGGCGACCGAGGATCTGGTGGGGTTCTTCGTGAACACGCTGGTGTTGCGGACCGACACCTCCGGTGATCCGAGTTTCCGTGAACTGCTCGCGCGAGTCCGGGAGACGAACCTGGCCGCGTACGCCCATCAGGACCTGCCCTTCGAGCGGCTCGTCGAAGCACTCAACCCGCAGCGATCCCTCGCCCGCCACCCGCTGTTCCAGGTCCTGCTCACGGCCGACAACGCACCAACCGGGTCGCTCCAGCTGCCCGGTATCCATGTCGAGGGGGTGGCGGTCGCGACCCGAACGGCCAAGTTCGACCTCGCCGTCACCGCACTCGAGCCCGGTGGCAGCGACGGCGGGCTCGACCTCTTCCTCGAATTCAGCGCGGACCTGTTCCGGCCGAACACCGCCGAGGCCCTGCTCCGGCGGCTGGTTCGGGTGCTGGAAGCAGTCGCGGCCGACCCCGATGTCCGAGTCGGGGAGGTCGAGGTCCTGTCCGGGGCGGAGCGGCGCCGGCTGCTCGAAGCGTGGAACGGGCAGGAAACGGATGTTCCGGTCTCCACGTTGCCGGAGCTGTTCGAGGCTCGGGTGGCGGAGTCGCCGGATGCCGTGGCGGTGGTGTGCGGCGATGAGTCGGTGACCTACGCGGAGCTGAACTCCCGCGCGAACCGGCTGGCGCGGTGCTTGGCGGATCGCGGAGTGGGCCCGGAATGTGTTGTGGGGTTGGCGTTTCCGCGATCGCCTGCGATGGTCTCGGCGATGTTGGCCGTGCTCAAAGCCGGCGCCGCCTACTTGCCCATCGATCCGGACCATCCCGCCGATCGGATCGCGTTCATGCTCGCCGACGCTGAGCCCTCGGTAGTGCTGACTACCACCGAGGTCGAGCACGCCCTGCCTCCCGGAACGCCCCGTCTGGTGGTCGATGACCCAGGCCCGGCCGACGTGCTTGCCGAGATGTCGGATGCGGATCTCTCCGATGCCGATCGCGCGGCCCCGCTGCACGTGGGCAACGCGGCGTACTTCCTCTACACGTCGGGTTCGTCGGGACGGCCGAAGGGCGTGGTGGTCGATCACGCGAACGTGGCGAGGTTGCTGGCGGTCGCCGACTCCCGGATCGATGCGGGTCCAGGCGATGTGTGGACCTTGTTCCACTCGTACGCGTTCGACTTCTCGGTGTGGGAGATGTGGGGGGCGCTGGCAGGCGGCGGGCGGCTCGTGGTCGTGCCGTGGGAGGTGACGCGTTCCCCGGCGGATTTCGCGGAGTTGCTGGTTCGGGAGCAGGTGTCGGTGCTGAACCAGACCCCGTCGGCGTTCTACCAGTTGGTGCAGGCCCTGGAGGACGAGCCGTCTCGACGGGACGGTTGGCGCGTGCGCTGCGTGGTCTTGGGCGGCGAGGCCCTGGACCCGCTTCGCGTACCGGTCTGGGAATCCGGCGGGCCCGCGGTGGTGAACATGTACGGGATCACCGAGACGACCGTGCACGTCACCCACGCCGAGATCCGCGCCGAGGATCGCCACCGCCGCAGCGTGATCGGTCGACCGCTGGCGGACTTGCGGGTGTACGTGCTGGATGCGAACCTGCGACCGGTTGCGCCGGACGTGGTGGGCGAGCTGTACGTCGCCGGCGCCGGGGTGGCGCGGGGCTATTCGGGTCGCCCCGGCTTGACGGGGCAGCGGTTCGTGGCCGATCCCTTCGGCCCCGCCGGGAGCCGGATGTACCGGAGCGGGGACTTGGCGCGCTGGAGCAGCGATGGCGAGCTGGAGTACGCGGGGCGCGCCGACGACCAGGTCAAGGTGCGCGGTTTCCGGATCGAACTCGGCGAGATCGAAACCGTCCTGACCGGCCACCCCGGCGTCGCCCAAGTCGCCGCGGTCGTCCGGGAGGACCATCCCGGCGAGAAGCGGCTCGTCGCCTACGTCGTCCCCGGCGCCGGTGGATGCGATCCGGCCGAACTGCGGGCTCACGCGACCCGCAGCCTGCCCGACTACATGGTGCCCGCAGCGGTCGTGCTCATTGATGCGCTTCCGTTGACCACCAACGGAAAGCTCGACCGCAAGGCGCTGCCCGCCCCCGAGGTCGAAGCCGGTCGGGGGCGACGTCCCGGCAACGAGCGCGAGAAACGCCTTTGCGCGGCATACGCCGAGGTGCTCGGCGTCGTCGAGGTCGGAGCGGACGACGACTTCTTCCGGCTCGGTGGCGACAGCATCATGACGATCCAGCTGGTGGCGAAGGCCCGTCGCGCGGGGGTGCGGATCAGCCCGAAGCAGGTCTTCGAGCAGAGGACCCCGGCGGCCCTGGCCTTCGTCGCCGACGTCTCGGACGAGCCCGGCTCGGTGGTCGGCGGCCCTGAGCCCGGACCGGTCGCGTTGACGCCGATCATGCATTGGCTCCGCGACCGCGGCGGCCCGGTGGACCAGTACCACCAGCGCATGGTGGTCCAGGTGCCTGCGACGGTCGGCGAAGCCGAAATAGCCAGTGCCCTGCAAGCCGTCATCGACCACCACGACGCCCTTCGGCTGAGCCTCGACGACTGGAACCTGCGGGTGCTCCCGCCCGGGACCGTTCGGGCCGCCTCCTGCCTGCGGCGTGTCGTGGTCGACGGCCCTGACTTCGACGAGGCCGTGGGCGAGCACCTCGACGACGCGGTGCGCCGGCTGAACCCCCGCACCGGTGAGGTGCTTTCCGCGACCTGGCTGGATGCGGGGAACCACCGTCCCAGCCGACTCTTGCTGGTGGTCCACCACGTGGCCATCGACGGTGTGTCCTGGCGGATCCTGCTGCCCGACCTGCAGACCGCGTGGTCCCAGGTCGCCGCGGGGAACGACCCGGTCGTCCTCGACCCCGTCGGCACCTCGCTGCGCGGCTGGGCCGACCACCTGGTCGAGCAGTCACGCTCCGCCGAGAGGCTCGCAGAGCTGCCTGGCTGGCAGTTGGTGTCCGACGTCGAGGAGCCGCTGCTCGGCAACCGCCCGCTCGATCCGGCCACCGACACCTCGGCGACGCTCCGCGCGATCGAAGTCGTGCTCTCCGCCGAGGACGTGCTGCCGCTGCTGACCACCGTTCCCGCCGCGTTCCGAGGCAATGTCGACGACATCCTGCTCACCGCACTGGCCTTGGCCGTGCAGCACCGACGTGGCGGCAGCGCCGTGCTGGTGGATGTGGAAACGCACGGCAGGCAGGAGGCCGCCGGGATCGATCTGTCCCGCACCGTCGGGTGGTTCACCTGCATCGCCCCGGTCGTTCTCGATCCCGACGAGGTGGACCGGGAACAGGTGCTCAACGGTGGGCCGGGTGCGGTGCGGGCCGTCAAACGGGTCAAGGAACAGCTGCGCGCCATGCCCGATCGCGGGCTCGGCTACGGGCTGCTGCGGTACCTCAACCCCGATACCCGGTCCGCGCTCGCGGGCGCGAAGGCGCAGATCGCGTTCAACTACCTCGGCCGCCTCACCGCACCGACCGAGGCCGCGGACTGGGCACCGGTGGGTCTTGGAGCCGGGAGCGATCCGGACCTGCCCGCGGCCCACAGCCTCACCATCGACGCCGTGACGGAGGAGGCCCCGGGCGGCCCGAGGCTCGTGGCGACCTGGTCGTGGCCGGAAGGCTTGCTCGGAGAGTCAGATGTGAGGGCCTTGGCGGCGGGTTGGGTGGAGACGCTCCGGGCGTTCGTCCGCCACCCCGGCGGTGGCGGCAGCCCGTCGGACTTCCCGCTGGTTCCGCTGAGCCAGGACGACGTCGACCGCATCGAGCAGGCCGGTCCGGCGGTCGAGGACGTTCTCCCACCGACCCCGCTGCAGGAGGGGTTGCTGTTCCACGCGTGGTTCGACGAGCAGGGACCGGACGTGTACCTGGTCCAGCTGTGCATCGAGCTGGCCGGTTCCTGGGACCTCCAGCGACTTCGCACGGCCGCGCAGCGCCTCCTGGATCGGCACGGGAGCCTGCGCGCCGGGTTCGACCGGCGCGGCCGGGAGCCGGTGCAGGTCGTCGCCCGGCAGGTGCTCGTGCCTTGGCGCGAGGTCGATCTGACGGGCGCGGAAGATGTTGAGCAGGCGTACCAGGACCTGCTCGACCGCGACCGGCGCGAGCGGTTCGACCTGGGGCGGCCGCCGCTCCTGCGCTTCACCGCTGTGAAGGTCGGGGAGGGACGCCATCGTCTGGTGATGACGCACCACCACGTGCTGCTGGACGGCTGGTCGCTCCCGATCGTGCTGCGGGAGCTGCTCGCCCTGTACGACTCCGGGGACGAACTTCCGCCGGCTCCGGTGTGGCGGGAATACTTGGCGTGGTTGTCCGATCAGGACGGTGTGGGGGCTGTTCGGGCGTGGGGCGAGGCCCTTGCGGGGGTGGAACAGCCGACTTTGGTGGCTCCGGGCGCAGGTCGAGGCGGAGTGGTGCCGGGTCGTGTGGTGGCGGGGGTGTCGGGCGAACTACTGGGTGGTTTGCGGGATCTGGCCGGCGGGCGTGGCGTGACGTTGTCGTCGGTGGTTCAGGTTGGTTGGGGGGTGTTGCTGGGTGGACTGGTTGGTAGTCGGGATGTCGTTTTTGGCTCTGTCGCGGCGGTTCGTCCCTCGGAGGTCCGGGGTGTTGAGTCGCTGGTGGGGTTGTGCGTGAACACGGTTCCGGTGCGGGTTCGGTGGTCGCCCGGGACGTGCGTTGGCGGTTTGTTGGGGGAGGTTCAGTCCGAGCAGGTCGGGTTGATGCCGTACCGGCATGCGGGGTTGCCGGAGATTCAGGGTGCGCTTGGTTTTGGTGAGTTGTTCGATTCGGTGGTGATCTACGAGAACTATCCGGCAGGGCCTGATCTTCTTGCGGATCGTCCTGGCTCGGCCGCCGGCGACAAGCCGTCAGTGGTGAGCGTCGAAGGTCACGATGCAACGCATTACGGGTTGGCTTTGGTAGCGGTGCCAGGGGACGAGCAGCTGACGTTGCGCCTGGACTACCGGCCGGACTGCTTCACCGCCGAGGAAGCGGAGTTGGTCCTGCGGCGGTTGGTTCGCGTGCTGGAGTCGATGGCGGCCGATCCCGACATGCGAGTGGCGGACATCGACATCCTCACCGACGAAGAGCGCTACCAACTCCTTGAACGTTGGAACGGACGGACACCCGACGTTCCGGTGTCGACGCTGCCGGAGCTGTTCGAGGCTCAGGTGGCGAAGTCGCCGGATGCCACTGCGGTGGTGTGCGGCGATGAGTCGGCGTCGTACGCCGAGTTGAATGGCCGGGCGAATCGGCTGGCTCGGCGTCTGATCGATCGGGGTGCCGGGCCGGATTGTGTTGTGGGGATTGCTGTTCCGCGCTCGATCGAGATGGTCGTGGCGGTGTGGGCGGTGCTCAAGACCGGCGCTGCGTATCTGCCGATCGATCCGGGTTTTCCGGCCGAACGGATCGGGTTCATGCTCGCCGATGCCCGCCCGTTGCTGGTCATAGCGACTTCCGGGGTTGTGCCTGGATTGCCCGACGAGATCGACGTTCCTGTTCTGGTGGTGGATGATCCGGTCGTTCGTTCGGAGATCGCGGGTGCAAGCCCGTATGACGTGGTCGATGTTGATCGCGTGAGCGGTTTGTGCGCGGATCACCCGGCGTATGTGTTGTTCACGTCGGGTTCGTCGGGGCGGCCGAAGGGTGTGGTGGTCGCCCATCGGAATGTGTGCGGGTTCGTTTCGGCGATCGATCCGTGGTTGCAGGTCGGGCCGGCGGATCGGTTGTTGGCGGTGACGACGCTGTCGTTCGACATCGCTGTGGTCGAGCTGTTGGCGCCGCTGCTCAACGGTGCGTCGGTGGTCGTGGCTCGTGGTGGCGAGGTCGGGGATCCGCGGGCGTTGGCGGCGTTGGTGGCCGACCGTGCGGTGACGGTCATGCAGGCGACACCCGCTTTGTGGCAGGCCCTGGTGTCCGAGGTTCCCGAGATGTTGCGCGGGCTGCGGGTGTTGACCGGTGGCGAGGCCTTGCCGGAGCGCTTGGCGAGCAGGCTGCGGACCTTGTCCGACGAGGTCGTCAACCTCTATGGGCCGACGGAGGCCACGGTGTGGTCGACGGCGGTGGAGGTCGACAGCGATGGTCGGGCGACTATCGGTCGGCCGTTGGGCAATACCCGCGTCTACGTCCTGGATGCGAGTTTGCGGCTTGTGCCGCCTGGTGTCGTGGGTGAGCTGTTCATCGCCGGTTGCGGGGTGGCGCGGGGGTACTTGGGTCGTGCCGGGTTGACGGCCGGGCGCTTCGTGGCTGATCCGTTCGGTCCTGCGGGTGGGCGGATGTACCGGACCGGAGATTTGGCTCGCTGGAACCACGGTGGCGAGCTGGAGTTCGTCGGCCGGGTTGATGATCAGGTCAAGGTTCGGGGTTTCCGCATCGAGCCGGGTGAGGTCGAAGTGGCGCTGGCTGCTCACCCGGCGGTGTCGCAGTGCGTGGTGGCGGCCAGTGAGGACCGGCCGGGCGACAAGCGGCTGATCGCCTATGTCGTTCCCGACGTCGGAGGATGTGATCCGGCCGAACTGCGGACTCGCGTGGCCCGCAGCCTGCCGGATTACATGGTGCCTTCAGCAGTGGTCCTGCTGGAGAGCCTTCCCTTGACGGCGAACGGGAAGCTGGACCGGAAGGCGTTGCCTGCACCCGATTTCGCTTCTGGTGCGGCGAAAGCGCCACCTCGGACTGAGCGTGAGGTGTTGTTGTGCGAGTTGTTCGCCGAGGTGCTGGGCGTTGACGGGGTGGGGGTGGACGACAGCTTCTTCGAACTCGGTGGGCATTCGTTGTTGGCGACTCGATTGACCGGTCGTGTCCGTGCGGCGTGTGGTGTGGAGTTGTCGGTGCGCGAGGTGTTCGAGGCGCCAACGGTGGCGCAGCTGGCCGCACGGGTAGAGCGCGCTGACAAGTCGGCGGGACCGGGCCCGAGTCTGGCAGAGATGGTGCGGCCGGAGCGGGTGCCGTTGTCGTTCGCCCAGTACCGGTTGTGGTTCGTGGACAAGCTCGATGCCGCGGGCTCGGCGTATCACATCCCCCTGGCGTGGCGGTTGACCGGTGAGGTCGATGTTCCCGCGTTGCAGGCAGCGTTGTGGGACGTGGTGGATCGTCACGAAGTGCTGCGTACGGTTTTTCCCGCTGCGGAGGGAACTCCACGGCAGCAGGTGATCCACGATGCGCGGTCGGTGCTGGATGTGCCGGTGGTGTCGGCACCCGAGCCGGCCCCCTTGGTGGACGCCGTGGTGGGTGAGCGCTTCGACCTCGCCCGAGAGCTGCCGATCCGTGCGCGGATCCTCGTGGTGGACGAGCGCGAGGTCGTGCTGTTGGTGGTGTTGCACCACATCGCCGGTGACGGTTGGTCGGTGGGGCCGTTGCTGCGGGACTTGGCCACCGCGTACGCGGCGCGATGCGCCGGAGCGGCACCGGGTTGGCAGGACTTGCCGGTGCAGTACGCGGATTTCGCTTTGTGGCAGCGGCAAGGCCTGGGCAGTGAGGAAGATCCGGGTAGCGTCATCTCCCGCCAGCTGGAGTTCTGGAAAGACACCCTGCGGGATCTCCCGGAAGAACTGGTGCTCCCCACCGACCGGTCCCGACCCGCCGTGGCCTCGTACCGGGGTCGCCGGGTGGGTCTTGAGGTCTCGCCCGAGCTGCACGCGGGCTTGATCCGCGTCGCCGGTGGAAGTCGAGCGACGGTGTTCATGGTCGTGCAGGCCGCGCTCGCCGCGCTGCTGACGAGGCTGGGGGCGGGTACGGACATCCCGATCGGCAGTCCGATCGCCGGACGCGATGATGAGGCGCTGCACGATCTCGTAGGTGCGTTCGTCAACACGCTGGTGTTTCGGACCGATACTTCGGGTGATCCGAGTTTCCGGGAGCTGCTGGCCAGGGTCCGTGAGACGAACCTGGCTGCCTACGCCCATCAGGATCTGCCGTTCGAGCGGCTCGTCGAAGCGCTCAACCCGCAGCGGTCCCTGGCCCGCCACCCGCTGTTCCAAGTGCTGCTGGTCGTCAACAACGGTCCTGCCGACCCTCTCTACCTACCGGACGCGGACGTCGAGCAGATGACGCCGCCCGCCCGCACCGCGAAGTTCGACCTGACCGTGGAACTGACCGAGCGCAGTGGAACAGCGGGTGAGCCGCAGGGCTTCGCCGGGGCGGTGGAGTTCAGCACCGACCTCTTCGACCTCGCCACAGCGGAACGACTCGCCGCAAGGCTCGTGCGCGTCCTGGAGACCGTCGTCGCCGACCCCGGAATCCGGGTCGGGGACATCGACGTCCTCACCGAACTCGAACGCCACCAGCTGCTCGAAGCACGGAGCGCAGAGGCCCCCGCGCCGATGGTGCACGAGGCGTTCGAGGCCCAGGCCGTGCGGACCCCGGACGCCACCGCGGTGGTGTGCGGCGGAGATTCGGTGTCCTACGCAGAGCTGAACGCGCGGGCCAACCGGCTGGCCCGACACCTGGTCGCGCAGGGGGCGGGGCCGGAGTCCGTCGTGGCATTGGCGGTGCCGCGATCGGTGGACATGGTCGTGGCCATGCTGGCGGTCCTCAAGTCGGGAGCCGCTTACTCGCCGATCGACCCCGCCTACCCGGCGGAGCGGATCGAGTTCGTGCTCGCCGACACCAAGCCGGCGCTGGTGGTGACAACCACCGAGGTCGCGGCCGGGCTACCGATTTCGGGGATACCCGCAGTCGAGCTGGACACATCCCACGTGCTCGGCCTGATCGCCGAAGAATCCCCCAACGATCTCGCGGACGCGGAGCGCCGACGGCCGTTGTGGCCGGACCATCCGTCGTACGTCCTGCACACCTCGGGCTCCACCGGACGCCCGAAGGGCGTGGTGATCTCCCACCGCAACCTGGCGTCCTTCTCGACGGCGGTTCAGGACTGGGCGGGATTCGAGCCCGCCGATCGGGTCGCCGCGGTCACCACGCTGTCGTTCGACCTCGCGGTCCTCGAACTGCTGGTGCCGCTGCTGACCGGTGCCGCGGTGGTCGTGGCGACCGGCAACACCCCGGAGGAACTGGCCCGGCTGGTGGCCGAGCACCGGATCTCGGTCATGCAGGCCACGCCCACGCACTGGCAGCTCCTCGTGTCGGCGGCCCCGGAGATGATCCGGGGATTGCGGGTCCTCGCCTGTGGCGAAGCCCTGCCCGACAGGCTCGGGGCCGCCCTCGCCGCCCTCGCCGGCGAGGTCGTCAACGCCTACGGGCCGACCGAGGCCACGGTGTGGTCCACCGTGGCACGGGTGACCCCCTCGGCACCGGTGACGATCGGCCGAGCGCTGCGCAACACCCGGGCGTACTTGCTGGATTCGGGATTGCGGTTGGTGCCGCCCGGCGTGGCGGGGGAGCTCTACCTCGCCGGCGAGGGCGTGGCCCGCGGGTACTGGGAACGTCCTGGGCTGACGGGCGAGAGGTTCGTGGCGGACCCGTTCTCGACGGGTTCTCGGATGTACCGGACCGGGGACCTGGCCCGCTGGAACCGGCAGGGCGAGCTGGAGTTCGTCGGGCGGGCCGACGACCAGGTCAAGGTCCGCGGCTTCCGCATCGAGCCGGGTGAGGTGGCGGCGGCGCTGGCCGATCACCCGCAGGTGGCCCGAGCCGTCGTGGTGGTCCGCGAGGACCGGCCCGGCGACCGACGGCTCGTGGGCTACGTCGTGCCGGAAGCGGAGCAACCTTGCGACCCGCTGGAGGTGCGCTCGCACGCGACCCGGACCCTGCCCGACCACATGGTGCCCGCAGCCGTGGTCGTGCTGGACAATTTCCCGTTGACCAGCAACGGAAAGGTGGACCGTCGAGCACTGCCGGCCCCGGACCCGCGCTCGGCGAGCGCGGCACCCCGCACGCCGGACGAGAAGCTGTTGTGCGGGTTGTTCGCCGAGGTGCTCAGGGTGCCGCGCGTCGGGGTCGACGACGGCTTCTTCGATCTCGGCGGGCATTCCTTGCTGGCGCTGCGCCTGGTCGAGCGGATCCGGGCGGAGTTCGGGGTGGAGATCGGGATCGGCGCGGTGCTCCAGACGCCGAGCGCCGCCGGGCTCGCACCGCACCTGTCCGGCCGGACGCGACAGGACCCGTTCGAAATCGTGCTGCCGATCACGCCCGACGAGGGCAAGCCGAACCTCTTCTGCGTGCACGCGGCAGGCGGTATCGCCTGGTCGTACCGCGAGCTCGCCCGGACCGCATCCGCCTTCGCCGTCTACGGAATCCAGTCGCGCGGCCTGGATCCGGCGGAGGAACTGCCCACCAGCGTGGCCGAGATCGCCGGGGATTACGCCGCGCAGATCCGTACGATCCAGCCCCGTGGCCCCTACCGACTGTTGGGGTGGTCGTTCGGCGGCGTGGTCGCCCACGCCGTCGCCACGCTCCTGCAGGACGAGGGCGAGCAGGTGGAAATGCTCGCGCTGCTGGATGCCTACCCGGTCACAGGCTCCGACCCGGGGAATGCGGAACCGGACAATTTGACCGAACTGCTGCCCGGCTTCGCCGAACTTTTCGGCACCCGCGATGAGGACGGCCTCTGGCACCGGGTAGTCGAGGGCGTCCGCCGGGTGTACGGCAACAACACCGCACTGCTCGCTTCGAGCGAATTAGGCGTCTTCCGCGGCGACGTTCAGCTCTTCACCGCCGCGCGGGAGGCGAACGGAGGCCCGGCGACGCTCGACGTCTGGCGTCCCCACACGACCGGGGAGATCCGCACCCACCAGATCGACTGCAGGCACGCGGACATGATGCGACCGGAGTCCGCCGATCAGATCGCCCGCATTTTGATGGAGATCCAGGAGGCAAGTGATGAGTAGTCCGACGAACCCGTTCGACGACGAGAACGGCAAGTTCCTCGTCCTGGTCAACGACGAGAACCAGCATTCCCTCTGGCCGTCGTTCGTCGACGTCCCCGCCGGATGGCGCGTGGTGCACCCGGAGGACACCCGGCAGGCCTGCCTGGAGTACATCGAGGCGAACTGGACAGACCTGCGGCCCCGGAGCCTGGTCGAGAAGATGGAGCAAGCCTGACCCGAAGCCGAGCCGGTGAGGTCGCCCTGCGCCCGGTCCTACCGCGCCGGGCGGCCTCCCGATGCCGTCTCCGCCTGGTTGATGACGATTTGAGCCCTCTCTCGCCCGAAGACGGGAGATTCCTGGCTCAGGCTGCCCGGTCGCCCTGCGGACGAACGGGTCTTCTGCCCTCAACACCAGCCGGGTTGGAACCAGCCCGGTCCCCAGAAAGGAGAAGTGTCCATGCTGGCTTGGTTCTCGCTCAGCACGTTGATCAGTCTACCTGGTGCCGCGAGGCACGCTGGCACCAGAGTGGACGCGTTTCCTCCCCGCCCTGAAGGACGGGGCATCCGCGCTACGTTCCTCCGGTGAAGGAGTCGGGCCTTGGTGGCATTGAATCCTGTCCGGGGCAACACGGTGCCAGAGCTGTTCGAGGCGCAGGCCGCTCGCGATCCGGAAGCGATCGCGGTGGTGGCCGAGGACGCCACGCTGACCTACGCCGCGCTCAACGCCCGCGCCGACGACCTCGCCGGACTCCTCCTGGAGCGTGGTGCGGGAAGCGAGACCAGGGTGGCCGTGCTGCTGGACCGCTCCGCGGATCTGGTGGTGGCGTTGCTCGCGGTGCTGAAGGCGGGCGCGGCGTACGTTCCGCTGGACCCGCGTCACCCGGCGGACCGCATTCGCTTCATGCTGCGGGACTCCGCGGCGTCGATTCTGCTGACGGACGATGCCGCGCCGGAGTTCGTCGAGTCGATCGACGTCGTCGTGCTCGACGACGCGGCTGACCGGGCGGCACCGAAACCCGCGGTTCCACGCGATCCTCGGCAGCTGGCGTACGTGATGTACACGTCCGGTTCCTCCGGGCTGCCGAAGGGAGTTGCGACTACCCACGCCGACGTCGTGGCGCTCGCGTCGGACAGCGCTTGGGACTCCGGGCAGCATGAGCGCGTCCTGCTGCACTCACCGTGCGCCTTCGATGCGTCGACGTACGAGTTGTGGGTTCCGCTGCTGCGAGGCGGCCGGGTCGTCATCGCACCACCGGGGGATTTGACGGCGCATGCGCTGCATCGGTTGATCGCGGAACACCGCATCACCGGATTGTGGCTCACCGCAGCACTTTTCAACGTCTTGTCGGACGAGCGGCCGGAGGTCTTCGCCGAGGTGGGCGAGGTTTGGACAGGTGGAGAAGCCGCCTCGCCCGCGGCCTTCCGCCGGGTCTTGGACGCTTGCCCGCAGACCACGCTGGTGAACGGGTACGGCCCGACGGAAGTCACGACGTTCGCGACCAGCCATGCCGTGCGTCCGGGCGCGGTCTTGGGGCGTGGCGTCTCGATCGGCGGCCCGCTGGACGACACCCGCACGCACGTGCTGGACGCAGGCCTGCGACCGGTGCCTCCGGGCGTGGTGGGCGAGTTGTACGTCGCGGGTGCCGGGGTGGCACGCGGGTATTGGGGGCGTGCCGGGTTGACGGCCGAGCGGTTCGTGGCGGACCCGTTCTCCACCGGATCCCGGATGTACCGGACCGGGGACCTGGTCCGCTGGAACCCGGAAGGTGCCTTGGAGTTCGTCGGGCGCGCCGATGACCAGGTCAAGATCCGCGGCTTCCGGATCGAGTTGGGCGAGGTCGAGGCCGTCCTGGCCGCCGATCCCCGGGTGGCGCGCTGCGTGGTGGTGGCCCGGGAAGACCGGCTGGGCGACAAGCGGCTGGTCGCCTACGTCGTCGCCGAGCCGGATGGGTGCGAGCCGGCCGGGGTGCGGGAGTACGCGGTCCGGCACCTTCCGGATTACATGGTGCCCTCGGCGGTCGTGGTCCTCGAACGTTTTCCGTTGAACGCCAACGGGAAGGTCGACCGGAGCGCGTTGCCGGTTCCTGAGGTCGAGACCGGGAGAGGACGGGATCCCCGCACACCGCGCGAAGAACTGCTGTGCGGGTTGTTCGCCGGGGTGTTGGGCGTGGAGCGGGTGGGGGTTGACGACGGCTTCTTCGAACTGGGCGGCCATTCGCTGTTGGCTACCCGGTTGGTGAGTCGTGTTCGCGCTGCGTGTGGTGTGGAGTTGTCCGTGCGCGCGGTGTTCGAGGCGCCGACGGTGGCGGAGCTCGCTGCGCGAATCGAGGACCAAAAGGGCGGTTCAGGTCTGCCGTTGGTGGCGGGGGAGCGGCCGGAGCGCCTTCCGCTGTCATTCGCCCAGTACCGGCTTTGGTTCGTCGACGAGCTCGATGCTGCGGGCTCGGCGTATCACATTCCGCTGGCGTGGCGGCTGACCGGCGAGGTCGACATCGCCGCCCTTCGCGAGGCGGTGTGGGACGTGGTGGACCGCCACGAAGCACTGCGGACGGTGTTTCCCGAGGTCGGGGGCGTGCCTGAGCAGAAGGTGATCCACGACGCCCGGAGCGTCCTGGACGTTCCGTTGCTGCATGCCTCGGCTGGTGAGGTCGAGCGAGTCGTGGCCGACCATGCGGAGCCACGGTTCGATCTGTCCCGCGAGGTGCCGGTTCGTGCGCGGATTCTCGTGGTGGACGAGCACGAGGTCGTGCTGTTGGTGGTGTTGCATCACATCGCCGGTGATGGGTGGTCGGTGGTGCCGCTGGTGCGGGATTTGGGCATGGCGTATGCGGCGCGGTGCATTGGTGAGGCGCCGGGTTGGCGGGAATTGCCGGTTCAGTATGCGGATTTCGCGTTGTGGCAGCGGGAAGTCCTGGGAAGTGAAGATGATCCGGGCAGTGTGATCTCGCGTCAGTTGGAGTTTTGGAAGGACGAGCTCCGCGGTCTTCCGGACGAAATTGCGCTCCCGGTGGATCGGTCTCGCTCCGCGGTCGCTTCGCATTCAGGGCGGCGGGTGGGTTTTGAAGTGTCGCCGGGGCTGTATGCGGGCTTGACGGATTTGGCCGGTGAGTGCCGGGCGACGGTGTTCATGGTGGTGCAGGCTGCGCTTGCGGCGTTGTTGACGCGCTTGGGTGCAGGTACGGATATTCCGATCGGGAGTCCGATTGCCGGGCGTACTGAGCAGGCGACCGAGGATCTGGTGGGGTTCTTCGTCAACACGTTGGTGTTGCGGACCGATACATCGGACGATCCGAGTTTCCGCGAGCTGCTGGCGCGGGTCCGGGAGTCGGACCTGGCTGCTTATGCCCACCAGGATTTGCCTTTCGAACGGCTCGTTGAGGCGATCAATCCGCAGCGGTCTCTTGCTCGGCATCCGTTGTTCCAGGTGATGTTGGCGTTCCAGAACGTTGAGCAGGCGAGTTTCGACCTGCCCGGCGTTGAGGCAGAACCCCTGCCGGCGGGTGATGGTTCGGCGAAGTTCGATCTGACCTTCGAGCTGACCGAGCGGCGTGGTGAGCCGGGGCTCGCCGGTGAGTTGGAATTCAGCACGGACTTGTTCGATCGTGCCACCGCGGAACAACTCGCTGCCCGGTTGGTGCGCGTGCTGGAAGCCGTCGTCGCAGACCCGGATGTCCGGCTTGGGGACATCGACATCCTGACCGAGGAAGAGCGCTACCAGTTCCTCGAACGCTCGATTGAAGCACCGGACGTTCCGGTGTCGATCCTGTCGGCGTTGTTCGAGGCCCAGGTGGCGGATTCGCCGGATGCCGTCGCGGTGGTCTGTGGCGACGAGTCCGTGTCGTACGCCGAGTTGAACGCTCGCGCGAATCGGCTCGCCCGGCACTTGGTCGATCGTGGTGTCGGCCCGGATTCTGTGGTGGGTTTGATGTTCCCGCGGTCGGCGGAGATGGTCGTGGGAATGCTGGCGGTGTTGAAGGCGGGGGGCGCGTACCTGCCGATCGATCCGGACCAGCCAGCGGAACGGATCGGGTTCATGCTGGCCGACACCGATCCGGTGCTGGTGATGACGGTCCGTTCGGCCGAGGTCGGACTACCCGCCGGACACGGGTTTGCGGTTCTGGCAGTGGACGATCCGGCCTCCGCCGGTGTGGTGGCCGGGATGTCGGGTGCTGATCTTTCGGATGTGGATCGTGCCCTTCCGCTGGATCCCGGTCATGCGGCGTACGTGTTGTTCACGTCGGGGTCGTCGGGGCGTCCGAAGGGCGTGGTCGTCACCCATGCCAACGTGGCGCGGCTGCTGGCGGTCGGTCGAGCCCGCTTCGGCTTCGGCCCCGGTGATGTGTGGACCTTGTTCCATTCGTACGGGTTCGACTTCTCGGTCTGGGAGTTGTGGGGGGCGTTCTCGTGCGGTGGTCGGTTGGTGGTCGTCCCCTGGGAGGTGTCGCGCTCTCCCGGCGAGTTCGCCGAGTTGCTGGTCCGGGAGCGCGTGACGGTGCTGAACCAGACGCCGTCGGCGTTCTACCAGCTGGTGCGCGAAGCGCGGGATGGTCGGCTTTGGGAACGGGGTTGCGTTCAGTACGTGGTCCTGGGCGGCGAGGCGCTGGATTGCAGCCGGGTTCCGGATTGGGGTGACGGTCGGGGTCCGGCGGTGGTGAACATGTACGGCATCACCGAAACGACCGTGCACGTCACCCACGCCGAGATCGGGGCCGATGATGGTGGGCGCAGCAGGATCGGCAGGCCCTTGGCCGACCTGCGGGTGCACGTGCTCGACGCGAACCTGAAACCGGTGCCTGTCGGCGTGGTGGGCGAGATGTACGTCGCCGGCGCGGGCGTGGCGCGAGGCTACGCCGGTCGGCCCGGGCTGACCGGGCAGCGGTTCGTGGCCGACCCGTTCGGCGAGGCCGGCGGGCGGATGTACCGCAGCGGGGACCTGGCCCGCTGGAACCGGCACGGAGAACTGGAGTACGTCGGCCGGGCCGATGACCAGGTGAAGGTTCGTGGTTTCCGGATCGAGTCGGGCGAGGTGGAGGCCGCGCTGGGCGCGCATCCTCGGGTGTCGCGGTGCGTGGTCCTCGCGCGTGAGGACCGGCCGGGTGACAAGAGGCTGGTGGCATACGTCGTGGCCGATGCTCATGGCTGCGACCCGGGCGAGGTGCGGGCGTTCGCGGCCGGACGCCTTCCGGACTACATGGTGCCTTCGGCAGTGGTGGTGCTGGATGATTTGCCACTGACTGCCAACGGGAAGCTCGATCGCCGCGCGCTGCCCGCACCGGCTCTCGGCTCCGCGGCGGGGAGCGTGCAGCCTCGGACACCGCGCGAGGTGTTGTTGTGCGGGTTGTTCGCCGAGGTGCTGGGCGTGGAGGGGGTGGGAGTACACGACAGCTTCTTTGATCTGGGTGGTCATTCGTTGTTGGCGACTCGGTTGGTGAGTCGCATCCGTGGTGCGTTCGCCGTCGAGTTGTCGGTGCGTGCGGTGTTCGAGGCGCCGACGGTGGCGGAGCTGGCTGCGCGGTTGGATGGCGATGACGAGTCGGTGCGTCCGGTGTTGGCGGGGATGGTGCGGCCGGAGCGCCTTCCGTTGTCGTTCGCCCAGTACCGCTTGTGGTTCGTGGACAAGCTGGATGCGGTTGGTTCCGCGTATCACATTCCGCTGGCGTGGCGGCTGACCGGTGAGGTCGACATCTTGGCGTTGCAGGAAGCGGCGCGGGACGTCCTGGCACGGCACGAGGCGTTGCGGACGGTCTTCCTGCAGGACGAGGGCGATGTTCCTCGGCAGCGGATCCTGGACGCCGATGCTGCGTGGGAGCTGGCGGCCGGCGGTGCCGAAGTGCCGAAGATCTCCGCTGACGAGGTCGCTCGGGTGATGGCAGAGGAAGCCCGGCAGGCTTTCGACTTGGGTGTGGAGCCGCCGATCAGGGTGCGTTCGTGGGAAGTCACCGAAGGCGGCCACGTCTTGTTGGTGGTGTTGCATCACATCGCCGGCGATGGGTGGTCGGTCGACCCGCTGGTGCGGGATTTGGCCACGGCGTATGCGGCCCGGCGCGTCGGCGAGGCGCCGGGTTGGCGGGACTTGCCGGTGCAGTATGCGGATTTCGCGTTGTGGCAGCGGGAAGTCCTGGGTGGTGAAGAAGATCCGGGCAGTGTGATCTCTCGCCAGCTGGAGTTCTGGAAGGACGAACTCCGGAATCTTCCGGAGGAGATCGCTCTTCCGGTGGATCGGCCTCGTCCGGCGGTCGCTTCGTATTCGGGTCAGCGGTTGGGTTTCGATGTATCACCGGGGTTGTACGCGGGCTTGACACGTGTGGCCGGTGAGTGCCGGGCGACGGTGTTCATGGTGGTGCAGGCCGGGCTTGCTGCGTTGTTGACGCGGTTGGGTGCGGGTACGGATATCCCGATCGGGAGTCCGATCGCCGGGCGTACGGAGCAGGCGACCGAGGATCTTGTGGGTCTTTTCGTCAACACGTTGGTGTTGCGGACCGATACTTCCGGTGATCCGGGCTTTCGGGATCTGCTGGGACGGGTTCGGGAGTCGGACCTGGCTGCTTATGCCCACCAGGATCTGCCTTTTGAACGCCTCGTTGAGACGTTGAATCCGCAGCGGTCTCTTGCTCGGCATCCGTTGTTCCAGGTGATGTTGGCGTTCCAGAACGTTGAGCAGACGGGTTTGGAGATTGCTGGCGCTGGAGTGGAATCCCTGCCGGTGGATGGTGAGGCGGCGAAGTTCGATCTCACCTTCGAGCTGACCGAGCGGCGTGGTGAAGCGGGGCTCGCCGGTGAGCTGGAATTCAGCACCGATTTGTTCGATCGTGCCACCGCGGAACAACTCGCTGCTCGGCTGGTGCGCGTTCTGGAAGTTGTTGTCGAAGAGCCGGATATTCGGCTAGGGGAAATCGACGTCCTCACCGATGCCGAGCGAGATCAGTTGCTTGAGGTGTGGAACGGGCAAGGTGTGGTCG
The DNA here is from genome assembly GCF_040655595.1 of Saccharopolyspora sp. NPDC050389. Classification (NCBI taxonomy): domain Bacteria; kingdom Bacillati; phylum Actinomycetota; class Actinomycetes; order Pseudonocardiales; family Pseudonocardiaceae; genus Saccharopolyspora; species Saccharopolyspora sp. NPDC050389. Next base: position 41,177 of record NZ_JBFAKG010000003.1, on the reverse strand, counting down.
CCGCTGAGTCGACTCTGCCGGAGCTGTTCGAGGCGCGGGTTGCGGAGTCGTCGGGTGCGACTGCGGTGGTGTGCGGTGATGTGTCGGTGTCGTATGCGGAACTCAACGTTCGGGCGAATCGGCTGGCTCGGTGTTTGGTCGGTCGTGGTGTTGGGCCGGGTTGTGTTGTGGGTCTTGCTGTTCCGCGGTCGGTTGAGATGGTCGTGGCGGTGTGGGCGGTACTCAAGGCGGGTGCTGCGTACTTGCCGGTCGATCCGGGCTTTCCGGCCGAACGTATCGGGTTGATGCTGGACGACGCCGACCCGGCGCTGGTGATGACGACCGTCGAGGTCGAGCATGTGGTGCGGTGGGGTTTTCCGGTTCTCGTGGTGGATGATCCGGGTACTGCGCCTGTGGTGGCCGGGTTCTCGGGAGCGGATCTCACTGGCGGGGACCGGGCTGCTGTGGGACTCGATGATGCGGCGTATGTGTTGTTCACGTCGGGTTCGTCGGGGCGCCCGAAGGGCGTGGTCGTCACCCATCGGAACGTGTGCGGGTTCGTTTCGGCGATCGATCCGTGGTTGGAGGTCGGGCCGGGAGATCGACTGCTGGCGGTGACGACCTTGTCGTTCGACATCGCTGTGGTGGAGTTGCTGGCGCCGCTGCTCGCCGGTGCTTCGGTCGTGGTCGCGACCAAGGCTGAGCTGGCGGATCCGCGCGCGTTGGCCGGGTTGGTGGCTGAGTGGGGTGTGACGGTCATGCAGGCCACGCCTGCCCTGTGGCAGGTCGTGGTGGCCGAGACTCCGACGATGTTGCGTGGGCTGCGGGTGTTGACCGGTGGCGAGGCCCTGCCGGAGCACCTGGCGACCCGGCTGCGGAAGTTGTCCGGAGAGGTGGTCAACCTCTACGGGCCGACGGAGGCGACGGTGTGGTCGACCGCGGCGGAAATCGACCGAACGGGTTCGGTGACCATCGGCCGGCCGTTGGACAACACCCGCGTCTACGTCCTGGATGCGGGCCTGCGCCCGGTGCCGCCTGGTGTCCGAGGTGAGCTCTTCATCGCCGGTGATGGCGTGGCGCGGGGATATCTCAGGCGCGCTGGGTTGACGGCCGAGCGTTTCGTGGCTGATCCGTTCGGTCCGCCTGGTGGGCGGATGTACCGGACCGGAGATTTGGCTCGCTGGAACCGGGATGGCGAGTTGGAGTTCGTTGGCCGGGCCGATGACCAGGTCAAGGTTCGCGGTTTCCGCATCGAGCTGGGTGAGGTCGAAGCGGCGCTGGCTGCTCATCCGGCGGTGGCGCAGTGCGCGGTGGCTGCGCGGGAGGACCGGCCGGGTGAGAAGCGCCTGGTCGCCTACGTCGTCGCTCGCACAGGCGAACTAGATCCTGTGGAATTGCGGGATCACGTGGCCCGCAGCCTTCCGGATTACATGGTCCCCTCGGCAGTGCTGCCCTTGGAGCGCCTTCCGCTCACCGCCAACGGGAAGCTGGACCGAAAGGCTTTGCCGGCTCCCGACTTCGGTTCCGGATCGGCGAAAGCGTCACCGCGGACACCGCGCGAGGAAATGCTCTGCGAGTTGTTCGCCGAGATCCGGGGCTTGCCGGAGGTGGGCGTCGAGGACAACTTCTTCGATCTGGGCGGGGACAGCATCGGGTCCATGCAGCTGGTGAGTCGCGCCCGAAGTGCCGGACTGGTGATAACCCCTCGCGATGTGTTCGAGCACAAGACGCCTGCGGCATTGGCGGCCGTCGCGGGGGTGCTTGATACCTCGGCCGAATCCAGCGAGTCCGATTCGGCGCTGGTCGTGCTTGATGCGGTTGAGGCTCGGTTGGTCGAGGAGACGGTCGGCGGGGCGCTGGATGTCCTTCCGCTGTCGCCGCTGCAGGAAGGGTTGCTGTTCCACGCCGTCTTTGATGACGGATCGAATGATGTCTACTTGGTGCAGTTGGTTTTTGAGCTGTTGGGGGAGGTGGATGGCGAGAGGTTGAGGCGTGCCGGGGATGTGCTGCTGGCGCGGTATCCGAATTTGCGGTCGTGTTTTGTTCATGAGGGGCTGAGTCGTCCGGTTCAAGTCGTGCCGGGGGAGTCGGATATCGGCTGGTCCGAGGTGGACTTGTCGGCCTGTGCGGAGACCGAGCACGAGGTGGCTCGGCTGTTGGAGGGGGATCGGGCCGCTCGGTTCGACGTGCAGCGGGGGCCGCTGCTGCGGATGATGTTGGTTCGCCTGGGCGAGGGGCGTTCCCGACTGGTGGTGACCACTCACCACCTCGTGTTGGACGGTTGGTCGCTTCCGTTGCTGGTGCGCGAATTGTTCGCCCTGTACGAGCGACGCGGCGATGATGGCGACTTGCCGACCCCGGGGAGGTACCGGGATTTCCTGGCGTGGCTGAGCAATCGTGACCGTGACGCGGCACTGGGAGCGTGGCGGGAGGCGTTGGAAGGTGCTGAGCCGTTGTTGCTCGGCTCTGGGGATCGGGTGCCGGTTGTACCGCGAAGGTTCTCGATGGAGTTGCCGGAGGAGCTGACCGCCGGGCTGGTGGAATGGGCTCGGGCTCGTGGTTTGACGCTGAACACGGTGGTGCAGGGTGCGTGGGCTCTGCTGCTGAGTCGGTGGACTGGGCGCGGGGATGTGGTTTTCGGGTCCACTGTGTCGGGTCGCCCTCCGGAGCTGCCGGGTGTGGAGTCGATGTTGGGCCTGTTCATCAACACGATTCCGGTCCGGGTCCGGCTGGATCCTTCGGAGACCGTCGCGGAGATGCTGGTCCGGTTGCAGGCGGAGCAGGCGCGGCTGCTCGACCACCAGTACCTGGGTTTGGCGGACATCCAGCGGCAGGTGGGTACCGGGGAGCTGTTCGACACCGCCACCGTCTACGAGAACCACCCGATCGACCTCGACGAACTGTCGAATCCGGTGCGCGAGTTGCGGATGACGTCGGCGGAGAGCCTCGACGCCACCCACTACACCCTCAACCTGGCGGTGATGCCCGGCGAGCGGCTGCAACTGCGGTTCGGCTACCGCCCCGACGTCTTTGACCAGGCCACCGTCGAGACCCTCGCCAGCCGCCTCCAACGCATCCTCGAAACAGCTGTTGAAGATCCGGACCAGCGCGTGGGGCGCATCGATGTCCTCTCCGCGGCGGAGCGCCGTCGGCTCCTCGCGGATTGGCACGCGGACGCGGTCGAGGTCCCGGCGGTCACGCTGCCGGAGTTGTTCGAGGCGCAGGTCGTGCGGACGCCGGACGCCACGGCGTTGGTGTGTGGCGGTGAGTCGGTGACGTACGCGGAGCTCAACGCGAGGGCGAACCGCCTCGGTCGGTTCCTGGTCGCGCGAGGTGCTGGACCGGAATCCGTTGTTGCGCTGGCGCTTCCGAGGTCGATTGACATGGTTGTCGCCGTGCTGGCCGTCCTCAAGGCCGGGGCCGCGTACCTGCCCATCGACTTGGAACATCCCGCCGAACGAGTCGAGTTCATGCTCGACGACATCAAGCCGGTGCTGGTGGTGACGGCCGCCGATGTCGAGGATGCCGTTCCTCCTGGCGTGCCTCGACTGGTGGTGGGTGATCCGGCGGTGGCCGGGTTGTCGGGTGCGGATCTGGTTGATGGCGATCGGGTTGGTCCGTTGGCCGCGGGTAATGCGGCGTATGTGTTGTTCACGTCGGGTTCGACGGGGCGACCGAAAGGCGTCGTCGTTGGGCATTCGAGTGTCGTGGGTTTGGCGGTGTGGGCCGGGGAGGTTCTCGGCGATCGGCTGCGGTGTGTGTTGGCGTCGACCTCGTTGAACTTCGATGTTTCCGTATTCGAGATCTTGGTGCCGTTGACGGTGGGCGGGCAGGTCGTGCTGGTGGATGATCTGCTTTCCCTGGTGGACTCACCTGGGCTGCTGTCCCAGGTCTCTCTCGTCAGTGGTGTTCCGTCGGCCGTCGCGGGCTTGCTGGGGGCGTGCGACATGCCGGAGAAGCGGAGCGTCGAGACGTTGGTCCTGGCAGGTGAGGGGTTGCCGGCGTCGTTGTTGTCGCGGGTGAGGTCGGTGTTCCCGGATTGCGTGGTGGCCAATATTTATGGGCCGACCGAGTCGACGGTGTATGCGACTTCGTGGTTCTGGCGCGATGACCGGCCGGTGGAGGTGCCGCCGATTGGTCGGCCGATTTCGAACATCCGGGCTTATGTGCTGGATCCCGAATTGCGGCTGGTTCCACCTGGTGTGGTGGGCGAGCTGTACATCGCGGGCAGCGGGTTGGCCCGTGGTTACTCGGGGCGTTCCGGCCTGACCGCCGATCGTTTCGTCGCCGACCCGTTCGGCCCTGCGGGCAGCCGCATGTATCGGAGCGGTGATCTGGTGCGCTGGAACCGGGATGGCGAGTTGGAGTTCGTCGGCCGGGTCGATGACCAGGTGAAGGTCCGTGGCTTCCGGATCGAGCTCGGCGAGGTCGAGACCGCCCTGACCTCCCACCCGCAAGTTGTTCATGCCGTCGCCGTCGCAAGGCAGGATCGGCCGGGGGAGAAGCGATTGGTGGCCTACGTGGTGCCGACCGGCGACGGCTGTGAGCCGGACGGGCTGCGGGATCACGTCGCCAGGACGCTGCCCGACTACATGGTGCCCACCGCTGTCGTGCTGCTGGACCGATTGCCGTTGAACTCCAACGGGAAACTCGATCAGAAGGCGCTCCCCGCGCCCGAGGTGAAGGCAGCGGAAGGCCGAGGCCCCCGTTCCGAGCGGGAGAGTCTGTTGTGCGAGGCGTTCGCCGAGGTCCTCGGGATCGCCGAGGTCGGCCCGGAGGACAGCTTCTTCCAGCTCGGCGGGGACAGCATCTTGTCGATCCAACTGGTCGCCAGATTGCGCAGGGTCGGTCTGGTGGTGAGTCCGCGTCAGGTGTTCGAGTGTCGGACTCCTGTGGGACTGGCGGTGGTGGCGTCGTCGGGTTTGGTGTCGGCCTCGGTGGTTTCCGGGGTCGGGGGCGTGGCGTTGACGCCGGTGATGTGTTGGTTGGGGGAACGGGGTGATCTGGGGTCGGTCTTCTACCAGTCGGTGGTGTTGGAGGTTCCGGCCGGGTTGTCGCTGGATGTGTTGGTATCGGCTGTCGGGGCGGTGGTGGATCGTCATGATTTGTTGCGGTCTCGGTTGGGTGAGCGGGGGTTGGTGGTGCCGCCGGTGGGGTCGGTGGATGCCGCGGGTCTGGTGGAGCGGGCGGAAGTTCCTGAGGTTGATCCGGATTGGCGGGTCGTGTTGGCGGAGGTGGAGGCAGCCGCGGCGGCTGGTTTGGATCCGGCACGAGGGGTGATGTTCCGGGTGGTCTGGCTCGATGGGGGCGGTTCACGACCAGGACGGCTGTTGGTGGTGGCCCATCATTTGGTGGTTGATGGGGTGTCGTGGCGGGTGTTGGTGTCGGATCTGGGGGAGGCGTATCAAGCACTGGCGTCGGGACATCCGGTCGAGTTGCAGCCGGTGGGCACATCGTTTCGCCAGTGGGCCGGTCTGTTGGGCGAGTTGGCGGAATCGCGGGTGTCGGAGCTGCCGGTGTGGCGACAGGTTCTGGCTGATCCCGGTGTGCGTGTGACCGATCGCGACGTCACGAGCGGGGATGTGGTGGCGGGGGCGCAGTCGTTGACGGTGTCGTTGTCGGCGGAGCAGACGGCGGCGTTGCTGACGAGGGTCCCTGCGGCGTTCTTCGCCGGTGTCGGTGACGTGTTGCTGACGGCGTTGGCGTTGGCTGTGCGGCGTCACGCGGGTACGGCGGGTGGTGTGTTGGTCGATGTGGAGGGGCACGGTCGGTACGAGGAGGTTGTTCATGAGGTTGATCTGACTCGGACGGTGGGTTGGTTCACCACGTTGCATCCGGTGCTGCTGAACCCCGGCGAGCTCGATTGGGCCGAGGTCACCACCGGAGGGCCGTCCCTGGGAATAGCGTTGAAGCAGGTCAAGGAGCAGCTTCGGGCGATTCCCGATCACGGCATGGGCTACGGGCTCCTGCGGTACCTCAATCCGGATACCGCTGCAGAGCTCGCTGTGCTCGCACGCCCGCAGATCGCGTTCAACTACCTGGGTCGTTTCAGCGCGTCTGCGGGTGGTGAGTGGGACTGGGCGCAGGAGGCTGATGCTCTCGGTGGTGGTGTGGATCCGGGGCTGGGTGTGGGGCATGGCATCGAGATCAACGCGATCGTGGAAGACGGTGCCGATGGGTCGCGGTTGAGTGCGACGTGGTCTTGGCACACCGCTGTCACCAGCGAGGAAGCCGTGCACGATCTCGCGCAGGACTGGTTGACCGTCCTGAATGGACTCGTCGCCCACGTCGATCGGCCCGGCACAGGTGGCCGTACCCCGTCGGACCTGCCCCTGCTCCAACTCGACCAACACGACATCGAGCGACTTGAATCTTGGTGGAAGGACTCCAAATGACCAGCCCGGATTTCGAAGACGTCCTCCCGTTGTCGCCGTTGCAGGAAGGGTTGCTGTTCCACGCCGTTTACGACGGGGGAGGGGGCGATGTGTATGTGATGCAGTTGGTGTTCGACTTCGCGGGGGAGGTGGATGGGGAGGCGTTGAGGAGCGCCGGGGACGCGTTGTTGCGGCGGTATCCGAATTTGCGGGCGTGCTTTGTTCATGAGGGCTTGAGCCGTCCGGTTCAGGTGGTACCGCGGGATTCGGGTATCGGCTGGGCCGAGGTGGATTTGTCCGACCTGGGTGAGGCCGAGCGTGAGGAGGAGTTGGCTCGGCTGCTGGAGCGGGATCGGGCTGCTGGGTTCGATGTGCAGCGGGGTCCGCTGCTGCGGATGATGTTGGTTCGCGTTGGGGAGGGGCGTTCCCGGTTGGTGGTGACCAATCACCACCTCGTGCTGGACGGCTGGTCGCTCCCGCTGCTGGTGCGCGAGCTGTTCGCCCTGTACGAGCGGCGCGGCGACGACAGCGATCTACCGGTTCCGGGGAGGTATCGGGACTTCCTCGTGTGGCTGAGCAATCGTGAACGGGAAGCTGCGCTGGGAGCATGGGAAGAAGCGTTGGAGGACGTCCAGCCGCTGTTGGTGGGTTCGGGGGATCTCGCTCCCGTGCTGCCGGACGAGTACTCGCTGGAGTTGCCCGAGCCGTTGACGGCGGCCCTGACCCGGTGGGCTCAGGCTCGTGGATTGACGCTGAACACGGTGGTGCAGGGCACATGGGGCCTGCTGCTGAGCCGGTGGACTGGGCGCGGGGATGTTGTGTTCGGATCCACTGTGTCGGGTCGACCTCCGGAGATCCCGGGCGTGGAGTCGATGCTCGGGCTTTTCGTGAACACGATCCCGGTCCGGATCAGGCTGGATCCGTCGGAGTCCATCGCGGACATCCTGGTCCGGTTGCAGGCGGAGCAGGCGCGGCTGCTGGACCACCACCACGTGGGCCTGGCCGACATCCAGCGGCAGGTGGGTACCGGGGAGCTCTTCGACACCGCCATCGCCTTCGAGAACTATCCGCTCGACCCCGACGAGGTGCTCAACCCGTCCGCCGAAATCAGCGTCACGTCGGTGTCGAGCTGGGATGCCACCCACTACGCGCTCCACCTCGTGGCGATGCCCGGCGAGCGTCTGCAACTGCGGTTCGGTTACCGGCCCGATGTCTTCGACCGCTCCACGGTGGAAGGATTCGCCGGCCGCCTCGTTGAGATCTTGCGAACCGTTGTCGATGAACCCGACCAGCCGGTGGGGCGCATCGACATCCTCACCGACGTCGAACACCGTCGGCTTCTCGAAGAATCGAGCGGGAGCCGGACCAGCATTCCGGCGGTCACGTTGCCGGAGTTGTTCGAGGCGCAGGTCGTGCGGACGCCGGAGGCTGCGGCGGTGGTGTGTGGCGGCGAGTCGGTGACGTATGCGGAGCTCAATGCGAGGGCGAACCGGCTCGCTCGTTGTTTGGTCGGTAGGGGTGCTGGGCCGGAATCCGTTGTTGCGCTGGCGCTTCCGAGGTCGGTCGACATGGTTGTCGCCGTGCTGGCCGTTCTCAAAGCCGGAGCCGCCTATCTGCCCATCGACCTCGACTATCCCGCCGAGCGAATTGAGTTCATGCTCGACGACGCCAAGCCGGTGTTGCTGTTGACGGCTTCTGCGGTCGAGGTCGGCCTTTCCGACGAGGCCCTGCCCGTTGTGGTGGTGGACGACCCGGTGGTGGCCGGGTTGTCGGGTGCGGATCTAGCTGATGGGGATCGGGTTGGTCCGTTGGCTGTGGGGAATGCGGCGTATGTGTTGTTCACGTCGGGTTCGACGGGGCGGCCGAAAGGCGTCGTTGTTGGGCATTCGAGTGTCGCGGGTCTTTCTGCGTGGGCCGCGAAAGCGTTCGGCGATCGGTTGCGGTGCGTCCTGGCGTCGACGTCGTTGAACTTCGATGTTTCCGTTTTCGAGATCTTGGTTCCCCTGACAGTGGGCGGGCGCGTCCTGCTGGTGGACGATCTGCTCTCCTTGGCGGACTCGCCGGAGTTGCTGTCTGAGGTTTCTCTCGTCAGCGGTGTTCCGTCGGCCGTCGCAGGTCTGCTGGAGGCGTGGGGCGAGTTGGAGGCGCCGGGCCTGGAGACGTTGGTCCTGGCGGGCGAGGGGCTGCCGGGCTCGCTGCTTTCCCGGGTGAGATCGGTGTTCCCGGACTGCTTGGTGGCCAACATTTACGGGCCGACCGAGGCGACGGTCTATGCGACGGCGTGGTTCTGCAACGACGACCGGCCGGTCGGAGTGCCGCCGATCGGCCGGCCGATCTCGAACACCCGGGTTTATGTGCTGGATGCCGAAATGCGGTTGGTCCCACCAGGCGCGGTCGGAGAGCTCCACCTAGCCGGCGCCGGGCTGGCGCGGGGCTATTTCGGTCAAGCCGGATTGACCGCCCAGCGGTTCGTCGCGGATCCGTTCGCTCCTGGCGAGCGGATGTACCGGACCGGTGATCTGGTGCGCTGGAACCGGGATGGCGAGTTGGAGTTCGTCGGCCGGGTCGATGACCAGGTGAAGGTCCGTGGCTTCCGGATCGAGCTCGGCGAGGTCGAGACCGCCCTGACCACCCACCCGCAGATCGCGCAGGCCGCGGCAGTCGTCCGCGAAGACCAGCCTGGGGACAAGCGGCTCATCGCCTACGTCGTCCCCGACACCATCCGGCGGGAGCCGGGCGAGGCGGACCACCGGCAGGTCGGCGAATGGCGAGCGGTCTACGACGAGCTGTACCGGGAAGGTTCCGGCGCTGAGTTCGGTGCCGACTTCGCGGGCTGGAACAGCAGCTACGACGGCCTTCCGATTCCGCTGCACGAGATGCGGGAATGGCGCGATGCGACGGTCGAGAGGGTGGCATCCCTCGCCCCGAAGCGGATCCTGGAAATCGGAGTCGGCACCGGCCTGCTGATGTCGCAGCTGGCGCCGATGTGCGAGTCGTACTGGGCGACCGACTTCTCGCCCGTGGTGGTCGAGGCGCTGCGGGACCGGCTCGACGGAGATGCCGGTTATGCGAACGTGGAGTTGCTGTGCCAGCCCGCGCACGTGTTCGACGACCTTCCCACCGCCTTCTTCGACACCATCCTCATCAACTCCGTGGTTCAGTACTTCCCGAGCGTCGACTACCTGGTCGAAGTGCTGACCGAAGCCGTGCGGCTCCTCCGCCCGGGAGGTGCCGTCTTCGTCGGAGACGTGCGGAACCTCCGGCTGCTCAGGTGCTTCGCCACCGCCGTCGAGCTCAGCCGGACGGACGGCTCGACGGCGCCGTCGGTCCTGCGCAGGTCGGTCGAGCAGAACATCCTGCAGGAAAAGGAGCTGCTGGTCGCTCCCGACTTCTTCGCGCGGTTGCGCGACGTTGTCGATGGCGTGGACGAGATCGATGTGCGGATCAAGCGCGGTGCGGGCCACAACGAGCTCGCGCGCTACCGCTACGACGCGATCCTGCGCAAGGCGGCCGACGTCGCCGGCCCGACTGGTGATGTCGCGGAGCTGATCGAACTGAGGTGGGGGCGCGATGTCCGGGACTTCACCGGTCTGCGAGAGCTGCTTTCCGGCACCCGGCCCGAGCGGCTGAGGGTCTCCGGGATTCCCAATGCTCGCTTGACGACGGACCTGGCGGCCGTGCGGGCGGTCGAGCACGGCGCAGACGTCGAATCCGCGCGAGCCGAGCTGGTGCGGGACGTGGCCGGTGTCGAGCCGGACCCGGAGGAATTCCACGAGTTGGCGGAGGAGATCGGCTACCGCGTGGCGCTCACCTGGTCGAGGGTGGCGGAAGAACTCGATGCCGCGCTGGTCCGCAGCGACATCCCGGACGACGGCCAACCGCACGCATCCACCGGCAGTGCCGGGCGTCCTTGGTCGGCGTACGCCAACGACCCCGCGTCGTCGAGCGAGGTGGGGGCCGTCATCACGGCGCTGCAGTCCTACGTCGAGGAACGCCTGCCCGCGCACATGGTCCCGGCGGGCATCGTCGCGGTGGACCGACTTCCCCTGAATTCCAACGGGAAGTTGGACCGGCGGCGGCTACCGGCACCGGACTTCGGCGGCACCACGTCGGGGCGCGACCCTCGGACCCAGGGCGAGGAACTGCTGTGCGGGCTGTTCGCGGAGGTGCTCGGCGTGCCGGAGGTGGGCGCCGACGACAGCTTCTTCAAGCTGGGTGGGGACAGCATCATGTCGATCCAGCTGTCCAGCCGCGCCCGCCGGGACGGGGTGGTCATCAGTCCACGACAGATCTTCGAGCACAAGACGCCCGCAGCGCTCGCGGCGCTGGTGGCCGAGGCGCAGAGCGGCACGCACGAGCAGGCAGCGGATTCGGCTTCGGTCGTGCTCGATGGGGCTGAGGCCGGTTTGGTGGAGGAGTTGGTCGGCGGGGTGGTCGATGTCCTCACGCTCTCGCCGTTGCAGGAAGGATTGCTGTTCCACGCCGTTTATGACGATGGTCTGGGTGATGTGTATGTCGTGCAGTTGGCGTTTGAGCTGTCGGGGGAGGTGGATGGGGACGGATTGAGGCGTGCCGGGGACGTGCTGTTGGAGCGGTATCCGAATTTGCGGGCGTGTTTCGTTCATGAGGGGTTGAGTCGTCCGGTTCAGGTCGTGCCGCGGGAGTCGGCTATCGGCTGGTCCGAGGTGGATCTGTCGGCCCGGGGGGAAGCCGAGCGCGAGGAGGAGTTGGCTCGGTTGTTGGAAAAGGACCGGGCTGCCGGCTTCGACGTGCAGCGGGGGCCATTGCTGCGAATGATGTTGGTACGCATGGGAGAAGGACGTTCTCGGCTTGTCGTGACCAATCATCACCTCGTGCTGGACGGCTGGTCGATGCCGCTGCTGGTGCGCGAACTGTTCGCCCTGTACCGGTCGCAGGGGGATGAGTCCCGGATTCCGGATCCGGGGGAATACAGGGATTTCCTCGCATGGCTGGAAAATCGTGATCGGGACGCGGCGCTGGGTGCGTGGGCTGAGGCGCTGGAAGGTGTTCAGCCGCTCTTGCTCGGCGCAGGGGATCGCGTTTCGGTTGCTCCGCAACGGTTTACCCTGGATATCCCGGAAGGACTGACCGCCGACCTGGTGGAGTGGGCTCGGGCTCGTGGGTTGACGTTGAACACGGTGGTGCAGGGTGCGTGGGCTCTGCTGCTGAGTCGGTGGACTGGGCGCGGGGATGTGGTGTTCGGGTCCACTGTGTCGGGTCGTCCTCCGGAGATCTCAGGCGTGGAGTCGATGCTCGGGCTCTTCATCAACACCGTCCCGGTCCGGATCCGGCTGAATCCGTCAGAGTCCATCGTGGACGTTCTCATCCGGTTGCAGGCGGAGCAGGCGCGGCTGCTGGACCACCAATACCTGGGCTTGGCCGACATCCAACGGCAGGTCGGCACCGGGGAGCTGTTCGACACCGCCACCGTTTTCGAGAACTACCCGGTTGATCCCGACGAGGTGATCGATCCGGAATCCGAGCTCCAGGTGGAGTCGGTGTCCGGTTGGGATGCCACCCACTACGCGCTGAACCTGGTGGCGATCCCAGGGGAGCGCCTGCGCCTGCGCCTGGGATACCGACCCGATGTCTTCGACCACGCCACGGTCGAAGCGCAAGCCGCCCGGCTCCAACGCGTCCTGGAAGCAATCGTCGCAGATCCCGACCGGCCGGTGGGCCGGCTCGACCTCCTCTCCGGCGCCGAACGCCGACAACTGCTTGAGGAGTGGAACGGGCTCCGGACCGACACCCAGGAGACCACGCTGCCGAAGCTGTTCCGGGCTCAGGTCGCGCGGACGCCCGATGCGGCGGCGGTCGTGTGCGGTGCCGAATCGGTGACGTACCTGGAGCTCGACGACCGTGCGGACCGACTCGCCAGCCTCCTGGTGGAGCGCGGGGTCGGTCCGGAATCCGTTGTCGCGCTGGCGCTTCCGAGATCCATCGACATGGTCGTGTCGATGTTGGCGGTGCTCAAATCTGGGGGTGCCTATCTGCCGATCGACCTTGACCACCCTGCCGAGCGAATCGGCTTCGTGCTCGCTGACGCCAAGCCGGCATTGCTGATCACCACCGGCTCCGGCGGGGTGCGTGCCGACGTGGAGACGATGCTGCTCGACGATCCAGCCATCTCTGCGGGCCGCGCCGGAACAGCCGCGCCGGGCCGATTGGGGCCGCATCCGGAGAACATCGCCTACGTCATGTACACCTCGGGCTCCACCGGGCGACCCAAGGCCGTCATGGTCGCGCACGCCAACGTCGTCGACCTGGTCACGTGCGTGCGGGAAACGATCGGCGTGGACCGCCTGGGCCGAGTGCTGGCGGCGACCTCGCTCAGCTTCGACTTCTCCGTGTTCGAGATCCTCGCGCCGCTGATGGTCGGTGGCACGGTCGAGGTGGTTCCCAACCTCTTGGCCCTGGCGGACGGTCCACCGCGTGGCGGGCTGGTCAGCGGCGTGCCGTCGGTGCTCGCCAGGGTCATCCAGGAGCAGGAACGGCGTCCGGGGGTGGACACGGTCGTGCTCGGCGGGGAGCCCGTTCCGCCCGAGTTGTACGACGACATTCGTGCGACGTTCCCCGGCTGCCGAGTGGCCAACATCTACGGTCCGACCGAGACGGTGGTGTACTCGACGATCTGGTGCTCCGACGACGACCTGGACGGCGCTCCGCCGATCGGCAGGCCGGTGCCCAACACGCGGGTTCATGTGCTGGATCCCGAGTTGCGGCTGGTCGCCCCTGGTGTGGTGGGGGAGCTGTACATCGCGGGCAACGGGTTGGCGCGGGGCTATTGGGAGCGGGCTGGGCTGACCGCCCAGCGCTTCGTCGCGGACCCGTTAGCTCCTGGTGAGCGGATGTACCGGACCGGTGATCTGGTGCGCTGGAACCGGGATGGCGAGCTGGAGTTCGTCGGCCGCGTCGACGACCAGGTCAAGGTGCGCGGTATTCGGATCGAGCCGGGCGAGATCGAAGCAGTGCTCACCGCCCACCCGCACGTGGCCCGCAGTGCGGTGGTGGTCCAGGAAGACCAGCCGGGCGACAGACGTCTGGTGGCCTACGTGGTGCCGGCCGGCGGCGGCTGTGATCCGGATGGGCTGCGGGATCACGTCGCCAGGGCCCTGCCTGACTACATGGTGCCTTCAGCAGTAGTGGTGCTGGAAAGTTTCCCGTTGAACTCCAACGGGAAACTGGATCGGCACGCCTTGCCCGCCCCGGCGGTGACCACGGGACGCGGCCGTGGTCCTCGCACCGAGCGGGAGCGGCTGTTCTGCGGCCTGTTCGCCGAGGTGCTGGGGGTCGCGGAGGTTGGCGCGGAGGACAGCTTCTTCGAGCTGGGTGGGGACAGCATTTCCTCGATGCAGCTGGTCGCGAGATTGCGCAGGGCTGGTTTGGTGGTGAGTCCGCGTCAGGTGTTCGAGTGTCGGACTCCTGCGGGGCTGGCGGTGGTGGCGTCGTCGGGTTTGGTGTCGTCCTCGGTGGTTTCCGGGGTCGGGGATGTGGCGTTGACGCCGGTGATGTGTTGGTTGGGGGAACGGGGTGATCTGGGGTCGGTCTTCTACCAGTCGGTGGTGTTGGAGGTTCCGGCCGGGTTGTCGCTGGATGTGTTGGTATCGGCTGTCGGGGCGGTGGTGGATCGTCATGATTTGTTGCGGTCTCGGTTGGGTGAGCGGGGGTTGGTGGTGCCGCCGGTGGGGTGGGTGGATGCCGCGGGTCTGGTGGAGCGGGTGGAAGTTCCTGAGGTTGATCCGGATTGGCGGGTCGTGCTGGCGGAGGTGGAGGCAGCCGCGGCGGCTGGTTTGGATCCGGCACGAGGGGTGATGTTCCGGGTGGTCTGGTTGGACGCGGGCGGTTCACGACCAGGATGGCTGTTGGTGGTGGCCCATCATTTGGTGGTTGATGGGGTGTCGTGGCGGGTGTTGGTGTCGGATCTGGGGGAGGCGTATCAAGCACTGTCCTCAGGGCGGCCAGCGGAGTTGCTGCCGGTGGGCACGTCGTTTCGCCAGTGGGCCGGTCTGCTGGGCGAACTCGCGGAATCACGACTGCCGGAGCTGTCGATCTGGCAAGAGGTCCTGGCCCATCCCGGAGTGCGCGTGACCGATCGCGATGTTGCGAACGGGGACACGGTGGCAGGAGTGCGGTCGTTGAACGTCTCACTGTCCACGGAGCAGACGGCGGCGTTGCTGACGAGGGTCCCTGCGGCGTTCTTCGCTGGTGTCGATGACGTGTTGCTGACGGCGTTGGCGTTGGCCGTGCGACACCACACCGGCTCAGCGGGTGGCGTGCTGATCGATGTGGAGGGGCACGGCAGGCACGAGGAGGTTGTTCAGGGGGTCGATCTGACCCGGACGGTGGGTTGGTTCACCACGTTGCATCCGGTGCTGCTGAACGCTGGCGAGCTCGATTGGGCCGAGGTCACCACCGGAGGGCCGTCCCTGGGAATAGCGTTGAAGCAGGTCAAGGAGCAGCTTCGGGCGATTCCCGATCACGGCATGGGCTACGGGCTCCTGCGGTACCTCAATCCGGGCACCGCGCCAGAGTTGGCGAGGCTGGCGTGTCCGCAGATCGCGTTCAACTATCTGGGTCGTTTCGGCGCGTCTGCGGGTGGTGAGTGGGGTTGGGCGCGGGAGGTCGATGCTCTCGGTGGTGGTGTGGATCCGGGGCTGGGTGTGGGGCATGGCATCGAGATCAACGCGATCGTGGAAGACGGTGCCGATGGGTCGCGGTTGAGTGCGACGTGGTCTTGGCACACCGCTGTCACCAGCGAGGAGGCCGTGCACGAGCTCGCGCAGGACTGGTTGACCGTCCTGAATGGACTCGTCGCCCACGTCGATCGGCCCGGCACAGGTGGACGCACTCCGTCGGACCTGCCCCTGCTCCAGCTCGACCAACACGACATCGAAGAGCTGGAAGCGGATCTGGAGCTGGAGTGGGAAGACCTCGACCGCTGATCTCGGCGGGCGGACGTCCGGTGCGGCTGCCCGCTCGGCGGGTCCAGGTCCTCTCGGCGAGCGCCGCCACTCGGAGCGCTCGTCGAGAGGACCCGTGCCTGCCGCCTGTCCTATCCGGCCGAATCGGCGAGGTGCGGCATCCGCCTGTGCCCCGGACGGCTGACTCCCCGGTGCTCACCCGGCACGACGGGGCCGGGATGGTCGTTGGCGCTGGCGAGTTCCCGCCCGAGCGGGGTGAGGCTGTGCAGGACCGCCTTGCCGAGCCGGGTCGAAGTGATCAGGCCGGCCTCGCGCAGGATGGTGGTGTGCTGGCTGGCGGAAGCGAGCGACGCGTCGATCTGCCGGGCGAGACCGGAGGTCGAACTGGGCGTCCGCAACGCGAGCAGGACCTGCGCGCGCGTGTGCCCCAGCAGGGCGGCCAACCGCTTCGACGCGTTCTCCTCGCCACCGCCGGGGCGCGCACCGCTCGCTGCCTTGTGGGCGGGGTAGACGAGCACGGGCGGGAGCTCCGGGTCGATGAAGGTGATCGGGTTGCCGAAGCAGAAGTACGACGGGATCAGCGTCAGGCCGCGGCCGCCGAGGTGCAGAGTCCGGTTCTCCGGGTAATTCGTCTCCAGTACGGGCCAGCGCCATTTGATGGGGGCCGGGAGCGAGTTGAACAGCTTCTCGGCGCCCCCGGTCGTGAGATGGCGCGTCCGCAGCACGTGGTCTTCGTTGACCTGGTGGTGGACCTTCGGCCAGTGCGGGCGGATGGCGGTGTTGAAATAGTCCCGGAGGGTGTCGCAGAGCTTGTCCACCGCGGCCCGGTCGCCGTCGGACAGCTTGCGGATCCAAGGCGGCGCGCTCTGCTTCGCGAAAGCCGCGGAAAGATCGTTGCTGAGCCGGGTCTTCCCGGCGGACAGGATGCTTTCGACGCCGGCCTCGAAGTCCGGCCCGGCGGTGACCGGTGTGAGGAAATCCGGGAAGTTTCCCTTGACGGGAACCAGTGAGGACACGAGATGCATTCGGGTGGATAATCCTGTGTCGCGTAACCTGTGTCGCGCCCAGCCCCGCCACGCGAGTTGCGTCGGCCAGGTGACGTGTCCGCGGAGGACGTGCAAGCTCAGCGCGAGTTCCCACATCGGATCAGGCTGTTCCGCCACGCGGATGCGAAGAACATCTTTGGGGGTGAAATAGATCCTGAGCATAACGATACTCCAACATGGTGATCAACTATCAAGGTAGGTCCATTCGTAGTAATGCGCTTCCTTTTGTTGATCAAGTCTCGGAGGTCCATTTGGCACAGTTCGCTGCTTAGTCGGTAGACGCGGGGTTTTACGGTCTTCCGGGTGGGTGCGAAACGGTCGTCGGATTGTCGAACGGTCCCGTGGCTGGAAGAAGTGTCAATGAAGTCGGGGAGCGTCGGCGTAGTTTTTGTGGTAGGGCGTGTTCCGCCGCGATTCAGAATGAGGAAAGAAGGTAATTGATTGCTTGAAGGCGACACTACTTGATCACCCCGCTGGCGGTTGAATTCAGGCGGGGATGCCGCATGGTGGTGGGAGCCGTCAAGCCGACGGCGAGTTCTCGCAACCGTTCGCCGGTGTTCGCGGCGTCCGGGGAGCACGCACGGCCTCGCGACGTAGCGCCACGCCGGCCACGACCGCTCCGGCGATGCAGCAACACGCCGTGACGAGCATCGTGGTCGCCTGCGCGGTGACGAAGGCGTTCCGCGCGGTGTGGGTGAACGTCGAGGGCGCGGCCGGGCCGTTGTCACCCGCTTCCAAAGTGGATGGCACGTCGGCGAAACTAGTCGCTCCGGCTGACATCTGATGTCGAATCGCGTTGTGGTTCTGGGGAAAACAGCGGTGTCCGCGCTTGGTCGATCGGTGCGCGGCGGAACCCGTGGCAGCTTGTGGCCGCAAGCTTGTGCGGCGGATCGCGTTCCTCCTAGCGTCGAGATGCGCCAGCACCGCCCGGCGTCGCCGTGCCGGTCGGCCGCAACCCCCGCCGTGATCAGCAGCCCCGCGTAGACGACCACGCCCTGCAGGTCGGTAGTCGACGGGGCGAAGTCCGCCGTGATGGCCGAACTGGGAGGCACCAACGCATGAGCACGGCCGCGACCGAAGGTGGCAAGTGGATCCGGCGTTTCGACGTGGAATCCGACGGTGGCATCACGCTGATCTGCTTTCCGCACGCGGGCGGCTCGGCGTCGTTCTTCCGCCCCGTCTCGATGCGGTTGGCGCCGGAGGTCGACGTGCTGGCCGTCCAGTACCCCGGGCGGCAGGACCGCTACCGGGAGCCGGTGATCACCGAGATCGGCGAGCTGGCCGACCGGATCGCGACCGAACTGGCGGGGCTGCCGGGCCCGCCGCCGGTCTACCTCGGCCACAGCATGGGTGCGGTGCTCGCCTTCGAGGTGGCGCTGCGCCTCGAAGAACGCGACCGCAACAGCCCGCGGGCGCTGCTGCTCTCCGGGCGGAGAGCGCCGTCGGAGAAGTACGTCGAGCGGAACGTGCACCTCAATCCCGACGACGACGTCATCGCGGAGCTGAAGTTGCTGAGCGGGACGTCTCCGGACCTGCTGGGCGACGACGACATGCTCCGCCTGGTGCTGCCCGCCATCCGCGGCGACTTCCGGGCGATCGAGACCTACGTGGCCGATCCGGAGTCGGTGGTGCGGTGCCCGATCACGGCCCTCGTCGGCGACGCCGACCCGCTCACCACAGTCGACGAGGTGCGCGCCTGGGGCAAGCACACGAGCTCCGCGTTCGAGGCGAAGGTCTTCGCCGGCGGCCACTTCTACCTGGCAGAGCGCCAATCCGAGGTGATCGAGGAGATCAGGACGCAACTACGACACCTGTCGGCCCCGGCCGACGCGAGAGGCAATTGAGGAGACAGCCATGACGAAGTCGCTCTACGAGATCGGTGAGGTGCCGCCGCTGGGTGAGGTCCCCGAGCGGATGTACGCGTCGGTGATCCGCCAGGACCGGTTCGGACCGCCCAAGCAGGCGTTCCAGATCGAGGTCGTGGACGTGCCGAAGGTGGGTCCCGGCGAGGTCCTGGTGTACGTGATGGCGGCCGGGATCAACTACAACAACGTGTGGGCGGCGCTGAGCCTGCCGGTGGACGTCATCGGCATGCGGCAGCGCCTCGGGCAGCCGGAGGACTTCCACATCGGCGGCACCGACGGTGCGGGCGTGGTGTGGGCGGTCGGCGAGGGCGTGCGGCACGTCAAGGTCGGCGACCACGTGGTGCTCTCCGGCGGGCAGTACGACGAGAAGGACGAGGACATCCGGCTGGGCGCGGACGTGGCGACGTCCAGCAGCGGCCGCGCGTGGGGGTACGAGACCAACTACGGTTCCTTCGCCCAGTTCTGCCTGGTGAACGACTACCAGTGCCACCCGAAGCCCAAGGACGTGTCGTGGGAGGAGTCCGCCAGCTTCATGCTCTGCGGTTCGACCGCCTACCGGCAGCTCTTCGGCTGGCACGGCAACACGGTGCAGCCCGGTGACCCGGTGCTGATCTGGGGCGGGGCCGGCGGCTTGGGCTCGATGGCCATCCAGCTGGTCAAGATGGCCGGCGGAGTCCCGATCGCGGTCGTCTCCGACGAGGCCCGCGGCGAGTACTGCCTCAAGCTCGGGGCGAAGGGCGTCATCAACCGGCACGAGTTCGACCACTGGGGCCGGTTGCCCGCGGTGGACGACATCGAGGGCATGACGAAGTTCCTGCAGGGCGCGCGGGCCATGGGTAAGAAGATCTGGGAGATCCTCGGCGAGCGGAAGTCGCCGCGGATCGTCTTCGAGCACAGCGGGCAGGACACCCTGCCCACCTCCATGTACCTGTGCGACAGCGGCGGCATGGTGGTGATCTGCGGCGGCACGACCGGCTACAACGGCGACATCGACCTCCGGCACCTGTGGATGCGCTCCAAGCGGTTGCAGGGTTCGCACGGCGCGAACGCCCGCCAGTTCCGCGACGTCGTCAGGCTGGTCGATGCGGGCCTGCTCAACCCGTGCCTGTCCACGTGCGAAACGTTCGAGGACATCGGCTCCCTCCATCAGTTGTTGTTCGACAACGCGCACCCGATGGGCAACATGGCCGTGCTCATCAACGCTCGGGAACGCGGCACGAACACGATCGACCTGCCGGCCGCGGCCGCGGCCTGAGCGCCGGGTTCGAGCGCGGGTGCACGCGCGTCGGTGCACCCGCGCGATCCGGAATTCGTTATGTGGCAATGACTTTGGTGAACTGAAGACGATTCGCGCCGTCGCGCCCTGCTCGCCGTGGCAGCTTGTGGCCGTCTTCCTTGTGCGCCAGATCGGGCCGAGCGTAGCGTCCCGTTTCGCCGACCTCGGCAACTCGCACACGTTGGAGGAGGCGCGACCGCGGCGGCGAGGAAGTCGTGCGCATCCGCTGAAATCCGTGCGCGCTCAGCCACACCGATTCTCCTTGGCATTTCCCCGAATTCGGGGTGAACCCGCGGGAAGGGGCGGTCGTGCGGGCCGTGTTCCCGCGTGGACCCACCGAACGTCCCCGAGTCGATTTGTGGAAGGTATCTGGTGAACACTCAGTCGGCGGCCGTGGCCGAGTTGCGGAACCTGCTGGCCGGGGAGACCGGCGATCGCCAGGACAGGATTCTGCTGAACCTGGTGCGAGCGCAGGTGGTCTCCGTGCTGGGCGGCGGTTTGCCCTCGCGGATCGCCGAGAACAAGCCCTTCCGGGACATGGGGATCAAGCGCGAGGCGAGGGAGGAGCTGCGACAGGAGCTTTCGCGGGCCACCGGAATCGCCTTGCCGTCGACCTTGCTCTTCGACCACCCCAACCCGCTGTCGGTGGCCCGCTACCTGCGCGGGCGCATCACCGGCGAGTCGGGGGCGGAGTCCTCCGCCGGGGCCCACGCCCAGGTGCGGCTGGACGAGCCGATCGCGATCGTGGGGATGGCGTGCCGGTACGGGGGTGGTGTGTCGTCGCCGGAGGATTTGTGGGAGTTGGTCGCCGGGGGTCGTGATGCGGTGACGGGGTTTCCGGTGGATCGGGGTTGGGACCTGGAGGGTCTGTACGACCCTGACCCCGACCACGCCGGCAAGTCCTACACTCGCGCGGGAGCTTTCCTCGACGACATAGCCGGATTCGACGCGGCGTTCTTCGGTGTCTCTCCCCGCGAGGCCGCGGTGATGGATCCCCAGCAGCGGCTGCTCCTGGAGACGACTTGGGAGGCGCTGGAACGGGCCGGCATCGACCCGACGAGCCTCGGCGGAACCACTACCGGCGTGTTCATCGGCACCAACTACCAGGACTACCGGTACGCCTTCGACGCGATCCCGGCGAGCAGCGAAGGCTATGTGATCACCGGGAACGCGGCCAGCGTGAAGTCCGGGCGGCTGGCGTACGTGCTGGGGCTGCACGGACCGGCCGTCACGGTCGACACGGCGTGTTCGTCGTCGTTGGTGGCGTTGCACCAGGCGTGCCAGGCGTTGCGGTTGGGTGAGTGCGACCTCGCGATCACCGGTGGCGCATCGGTGCTTTCGACGCCCGAGGGGTTCGTCGAGTTCTCCCGCAAGCGTGTCCTTTCCGTCGATGGCCGGTGCAAGGCGTTCGCGGAGTCGGCGGACGGCACTGGTTGGGGTGAGGGTGTCGGAGTGGTTTTGGTGGAGCGCCTGTCGGATGCGGTGCGGCACGGCAGGAAGGTGCTGGCGGTCGTCCGTGGCAGCGCGGTGAGCCAGAACGGTGCGTCGAATGGTTTGACGGCGCCGAATGGTCCGTCGCAGGAGCGGGTGATTCGTGCGGCGTTGGAGAATGCGGGTTTGTCGGCGTCGGATGTTGATGTGGTGGAGGCGCATGGGACTGGAACTCGGTTGGGGGATCCGATCGAGGCGGGGGCGTTGCTGGCGACCTACGGCGAGGGGCATTCGTCGGAGTGGCCGTTGTGGTTGGGGTCGGTGAAGTCGAACATCGCGCATACGCAGGCTGCTTCGGGTGTTGCCGGCGTGATCAAGATGGTCATGGCCTTGGAAAACGGTTTGCTGCCGAAGACGTTGCATGTGGATGAGCCGTCGTCTCATGTGGACTGGTCCTCAGGCGCGTTGCGGCTGCTGGCGGAGGAGCGTGCGTGGCCGGAGACCGGCCGCCCCCGCCGCGCAGCCGTGTCATCGTTCGGAGTCAGCGGCACCAACAGCCACGTCATCCTGGAACAAGTCCCCGCCCACGCCGACGAGGACGCCGGTGAGGCGCTCCCCGCGGTGCCGTGGGTGCTGTCCGGCCGGACCGAGGACGCACTGCGTCAGCAGGCGGCGCGGCTGCTGGCCCGGGTCGAGCGGGACCCGGAACTGGACCTGGCGGACCTGGGCGCCGCACTGGTGAAGAACCGATCCACCTTCGAGCACCGGGCCGTTGTCGTCGGCGCGGAACGTGCGGACCTGCTCGCCGGGCTGGCTGCGCTCGCCGATGGCGAGCCAGCGCCCCAGGTGGTTCGCGGCGTCGCCGGTGACGTCGACACCGCTCCGGTGTTCGTGTTCCCCGGACAGGGATCGCACTGGGTGGGGATGGGCCGGGAACTGCTCGACTCCTCGCCGGTGTTCGCGGAATGGATGGGCAAGTGCGGCGCGTCGCTGCGGCCCTGGGTGGACTGGGATCTGGCCGACGTGCTGGACGATCAGGAGGCGCTGGCGCGGGTCGATGTGGTCCAGCCGGTGCTGTGGTCGGTGATGGTGTCGCTGGCGGAGGTGTGGCGCTCGCACGGCGTTGAGCCGGGCGCGGTGGTCGGGCACTCGCAGGGCGAGGTCGCCGCCGCTTGCGTGGCCGGTGCGCTTTCGCTGGAAGACGGTGCGCGAGTGGTGGCCTTGCGCAGCCAGGCCTTGGTGCGGCTCGCCGGGAAGGGCGGGATGGTGTCGGTGATGGCGCCCGCCGACCGGGTGCGCGACATGATCACCCCGTGGGGGGATCGCCTCGCGATAGCAGCGGTCAACGGCCCGGCGTCGGTCTCCGTCTCCGGCGACGACGGTGCGCTGACCGAGCTGGAGCGCGAGCTGTCCGCGCAGCGCGTGGTGCGCTGGCGCGTCCCCGGAGTCGATTTCACGGCCCATTCGCAGCACGTCGAGGCCCTGGCCGAAGAGCTGGAACGCGCCCTGGCGCCGACGGAACCGACGACCGCGCGAATCCCCTTCTTCTCCACGGTGGAAGTCGACTGGCTCGACGGCCCGGAGCTCGACGGCGGCTACTGGTACCGGAACCTGCGCCGGCAGGTCAGGTTCGGCAACGCCGTCAAAGCGCTGGCCGAACGGGGGCACGCCGCATTCGTCGAGATCAGCCCGCACGCCGTGTTGACGGCGGCGGTGGAGCAGAACCTCGACGATCTGGGTGATCAGGTATTCGTCACTGCCACCCTCCAACGCGACAAGGGCGATCTGAGCCACCTGTATCACGCCATGGCCGAAGCCTTCGCCGTCGGCATCCCGGTGGACTGGGCGATACCGTTCGCGGGAACCGCCCGTCGTGACTTGGACCTGCCGACGTACCCCTTCCAGCGGCAGCGGTACTGGCCGGAGAAGCAGCCGAAGGCCGGAGCCACTCCGGTGAGCAGCGGGTCGTCGGCCGAGCAGCGGTTCTGGGCCGCGGTCGAGGGCGAGGATGCCGCAGCGTTGTCGGAGACGCTGGGAGTCGAGGCAACCGGAACCGGGTCGCTGCAGGACGTGCTGCCGGCGCTGGCCGCTTGGCGCCGCCGGGACCGCGAGGCCTCGGCGCTGGACGACCTGCGCTACCGAATCACTTGGGAGCCAACCGAATTCGAGACCCGCCGGCTGTCGGGGACCTGGCTCGCGCTGACCCCCGAAGGCCACGCCGACGAGAAATGGGCGAGCGCGGTGCTGGACGGTCTGGCCGACCGCGGTGCCGTCGTGCTGCCGCTCGGGACGCCGGCCGGGATGCGGCGCGGCGAACTGCTCGACCGGCTCCGCACCACGCTCGCCGACGCCGGGCTGCGGTCGTCGGACGTCTCCGGAGTGGTGTCGCTGCTCGCGCTGGACGAGACCCCCGATCCGGAGCACCCCGGGGTCCCAGCGGGAACGACCGGGACGCTGGCGCTCATCCAGGCCCTCGGCGACGCGGAGGTGGGCGCACCGCTCTGGCTGCTGACCCGGGGAGCGGTCTCCACCGGTGCCTCGGACCCGTTGCTCCGCCCGCTGCAGGCGCTGACCTGGGGCCTGGGCCGGGTCGTCGGCCTGGAACACCCCGAGCGGTGGGGCGGTTTGGTCGACCTGCCGCCGGAACCGGGCGACGGCGTGTTCCGGCAACTGGCCGGGGTGCTGAGCGCGGCCGACGACGAGGACCACATCGCGATCCGCGACTCGGGGGCGTTCGTGCGCCGCCTGGTCCGGGCCCGGCTCGGCGAACGGACCGGATCTCGCGCCTGGCGCCCCCGGCCGGGCGGAACCGTGCTGATCACGGGCGGTACCGGCGTGCAGGCCGGGCACGTCGCCCGCTGGCTCGCCCGCAGCGGTGCCGGTCACCTGGTGCTGCTTGGCCGTCGCGGCGATGCCGCGCCCGGCATGGCCGAGCGGGTCGCCGAACTGGAGGCGCTTGGTGCCGAGGTCACCGTGGTGGCCTGCGACGTGCGCGACCGGGAGGCGCTGCGCGGAGTGCTGGCCGCCATCCCGGCGGAACGACCGCTGTCGGCGGTCGTGCACGCCGCCGGAATCGGCCGGTTGCAGTCGCTCCCGGACACGAGTCCTGCCGACCTCGCCGAGATCGCAGAGGCCAAGGCCGTCGGCGCGCGGCATCTGCACGAGCTGACCGAGGATCTGGACCTCGACGCGTTCGTCCTGTTCTCCGCCGTCACCGCGACCTGGGGCGTTGGCCGCCACGGCAGCTACGGCGCGGCGAACACGTACCTGGAGGCGCTCGCGCAGCACCGCCGAGCGCGCGGCCTGCCCGCGACCGCGATCGCCTGGGGCGGCTGGGCGGGGGACGGCATGGCGGTCCGCGACGCCGCCGAGGACACCTTGCGCCGCCGCGGGCTTCCGTGGGGTGCGTGGGCCGAAGCCGGTTCGACGATGCAGGAAGCGGCGGACGAGACGCTGCACCGCTGGGGCGTCCACGTCATGGCGCCGGAACTGCTGATCACGGCGTTGCAGCAGACCCTCGACGTCGACGAGACGCTGGTGACGGTCGCGGACATGGACTGGGAGCGCTTCGTCACCGGCTTCACCCTGGCCCGCAGGCGCCCGCTGCTGGACGAGCTGCCGGAGGCGCGGCAGGCGATCGAGGCGATGAGCCGCACCGCCGCGGACGACGTGCGCAGCGGGGAGGAACCGGCGTCGCTGCCGCAACGGTTGGCGTCCGCCTCGCGGCACGAGCAGGACCGGCTGCTGCTGGAGTCGGTTCGCACGCAGGTCGCCGAGGTGCTCGGCCACGCCTCCCCGGAGGCAGTGGACCCCGGGCAGACGTTCCTCGCCATGGGCCTGGACTCGGTGACCGCGGTGCAGCTGCGCAACGGACTCGGGGCCGTGATCGGCCAGCGGCTGCCGGCCACGGTGGTGTTCGACTACCCGACCACCACCGAGCTCGTGGCCTTCCTCCGCACCCGGCTCGTCGGGGATGACCCCGCTCCGGCCGATAAGGCCCTGCTGGAGATCGACGGGCTGGAGAAGGCGTTGGCCGACGGCTCCTACGGGCCGGAGGAGCGCCGCACCATCGCGGCGCGCCTCGCCGACCTGGCCCGAAGCCTGGGGGCCGCCGATGCGGAGTCCGATGTGGACGGAAATGGGGCCCGCGACCTCGAATCCGCCGACATCAGCGAGATGTTCGACATCCTCGACAGCGAACTGGACACGCCCTGAGCTCGTGGACGCCCCCGGCGGTCGGATAGGTGGAACTGACGTGACGGAAGACGCGAAGACCCTCGACTACATGAAGCGGGCCACCGCCGCGCTGCGCGATGCCCGCAGGCGCGTGCGTGAGCTGGAGGAGCGCTCTCGCGAGCCGATCGCGATCGTGGGGATGGCGTGCCGGTACGGGGGTGGTGTGTCGTCGCCGGAGGATTTGTGGGAGTTGGTCGCCGGGGGTCGTGATGCGGTGACGGGGTTTCCGGTGGATCGGGGTTGGGACCTGGAGGGTCTGTACGACCCGGATCCCGACCGGCTCGGCAAGGCCTACGTCCGGCAGGGCGCTTTCATGGACGACCCCGCCGGGTTCGATCCGGCGTTCTTCGGGATCTCCCCGCGCGAGGCGCTGATGATGGACCCGCGGCAGCGACTGCTGCTGGAAACCACCTGGGAGACGTTCGAAAAGGCCGCGATCGCACCGACTTCGGCCCACGGCACGGCGACCGGCGTGTTCATCGGCGCTTCCGGGGACGACTACCTGGGCCTCCTCGACCGGGTGCCCGACGCCGACGAGGGCTATCTGCTGGCCGCCAACGGGCAGAGCGTCATGTCCGGGCGGCTGGCGTACGCGCTGGGGCTGCACGGGCCCGCGGTGACGCTGGATACGGCGTGTTCGTCGTCGTTGGTGGCGTTGCACCAGGCGTGCCAGGCGTTGCGGTTGGGCGAGTGCGACCTCGCCATCGCCGGGGGAGCGGCCGTGATCGTCTCACCCCGGATCTTCGTCGAGGGCTCGCGGCAGCGGAGCCTGGCGGCGGACGGCCGGTGCAAGGCGTTCGCGGAGTCGGCGGACGGCACTGGTTGGGGCGAGGGTGTCGGAGTGGTTTTGGTGGAGCGCCTGTCGGATGCGGTGCGGCACGGCAGGAAGGTGCTGGCGGTCGTCCGCGGCAGCGCGGTGAGCCAAGACGGCGCGACCAACGGTTTGACGGCGCCGAATGGTCCGTCGCAGGAGCGGGTGATTCGTGCGGCGTTGGAGAATGCGGGTTTGTCGGCGTCGGATGTTGATGCGGTGGAGGCGCATGGGACTGGAACTCGGTTGGGGGATCCGATCGAGGCGGGGGCGTTGCTGGCGACCTACGGCGAGGGGCATTCGTCGGAACGGCCGTTGTGGTTGGGGTCGGTGAAGTCGAACATCGCGCATACGCAGGCTGCTTCGGGTGTTGCCGGCGTGATCAAGATGGTCATGGCCTTGGAAAACGGTTTGCTGCCGAAGACGTTGCACGTGGATGAGCCGTCGTCTCATGTGGACTGGTCCTCAGGTGCATTGCGGCTGCTGGCGGACGAGCGTGCGTGGCCGGAGACCGGCCGCCCCCGCCGCGCAGCGGTCTCGTCCATTGGTGGAGCCGGGACCAACGCCCACGTGATCCTGGAGCAGGCCCCGGCCGAGACCAGTCCGGTGGACCCCGCAGCCGTCCCGGCCGTGCCGTGGGTGCTGTCCGGCAAGGGCACGCCCGCGTTGCGCGCGCAGGCCGGAAACCTGCGGAGGTTCGCGGAGTCGGCTCCCGGCACCGGAATCGAGGACCTGGGCCGGTCGCTGGTCCGATCGCGAGCGGCGTTGTCACATCGCGCCGTGGTGGTCGGTCGGGATCGCGAACAGTTGCTCGCCGGCCTCGCCGCCGCCGAGCGGGATGAGCACTCCGCGCAGGTCGCGGCGGGCGTCGCCCGGCAGCACATCGGCGCACCGGTGTTCGTGTACCCGGGGCAGGGCGGGCAGTGGGCGGCCATGGGCGTGGCGCTGCTGGACTCGTCCCCGGTGTTCGCGGCGGCGTTGCAGGAATGCGCGGACGCGTTCGCGCCGCTGGTGGGCTGGTCGGTCGTGGACGTGCTGCGCCAGCTGCCGGGAGCCCCGTCGCTGGACCGCGGCGAGGTGGTCCAGCCGGTGCTGTTCTCGGTGATGGTGGCGCTCACGCGCCTCTGGCAATCCTACGGGGTGCAGCCCGCCGCCGTGCTCGGGCACTCGCAAGGCGAGGTAGCCGCCGCCCACATCGCCGGGGCGCTGACGCTGGAAGACTCGGCCAAGCTCATCGCGAAGCGATGCGAAGCCCTGATGCCGTTGCACCGCAAGGGAACCATGGCCGCCATCGCGATGCCGGTCGGGGAACTACGCCAGCGGCTGGAGAAGTACGGCGACCGGTTGTCCGTCGCCGCGGAGAACGGGCCGACCGCGCTCACCGTCTCCGGCGACCTGGACGCGATCGACGAACTGCTGCAAGAACTGCAGGCCGCTGGTGTGCGCGCCCGCAAGATCCGGGCCGCCACCGGAGCCGGGCACTCGGCCCAGGTGGAGGAGCTGCGCGATGACCTGCTGGCAGCGTTCGACGGGATTTCCCCGGCGCAGGCGCAGATCCCGTTCTTCTCCACCGTGACCGGCGATGCGCTCGACACCACCGAGCTGGACGCCGACTACTGGTACCGCAACGCGCGCCAGACCGTCCGCTTCGAACCAGCCGTGCGCAGCCTGCTCGCCCGCGGCCACGAGGCGTTCGTCGAGATCAGCCCGCACCCGCTGCTCGCCGAGATGGTCCAGGCGATCGCCGATGCGGCGGAGGCTGAAGTGGTGGTGGGCGACACCCTGCACCGCGACGACGGCGACCTGGACCGGTTCTTCCTAGCCGCGGCCCAGATGTACGTCAACGGCGTGCACGTGGACTGGGAACCCGCCTTCGGCGACGGCGCCTCCCGGACGGTCGACCTGCCGACCTACCCGTTCCAGCGCAAGCGGTACTGGATGGAGTACGTCCCCCAGGGAGCCACCGGATCGCGCACGGAGGACGCCGATTTCTGGGATCTGGTGGAGAAAGCGGACCTCCCCGCGCTCGCCGCCGCGCTGAGCGCCGACGCCACTGTGCTCGAACCGGCCCTCCCGCTGCTGTCTTCCTGGCGGCGGAAGCGCCGGGAGAAGTCCACTATCGACAAATGGCGGTACCGCATTGGTTTCGCGCGGGTGTCCGAAGCCACCGCGCCGCAGCTCGGTGAGACTTGGCTCCTCGCTGTTCCGGCCGGACACGACGACGACGACTGGATGGCCGCATCGGCCCAGGCCCTCAGCGTGCACGGTGCGACGGTGCGCGCGGTCGAGCTGCCTGTCGACGCGGACCACGACGTCGTGTCGCAGCGGTTGCGCGCGGCAATCGACGAACCGCCGGCAGGGGTCCTTTCCCTGCTGGGGCTCGCATCCGGACCACACCCGGACCACCCGGCGCTGCCCACCGGCCTGGTCGCCTCGATCGGCCTCGTGCGCGCTTTGGGTGAGCTCGGCGTCGAAGCGCCGCTGTGGTGCGCGACCCGCGGAGCCGTATCGACTTCGCCCACCGATGCACTTCCCGATCCTGCGCAGGCCCAGCTGTGGGGCTTCGGCCGCGCGGTCGCACAGGAACACCCCGCCCGCTGGGGCGGGCTGATCGACCTTCCCGAAGCACCGGACGAGTTCGCGATGCGACGCCTGGCCGGCGTCCTCGCGGGACGGACCGAAGACCAGGTCGCGATGCGCGCTTCCGGCGTGTTCGGCTGCCGCCTCGTTCGCGCCCCGCTGGCCGACGCCCAGCCGAAGCGCACCTGGCAGCCGCGCGGCACGGTGCTGGTAACCGGCGCGATCGGCGACGATGTCGGGGAAAGCCTGGTGAAGAGGCTGGCCGAATCCGGCGTCGAGAACCTGGTGCTGCAACGTCGGCCCGGACACCCGGAACCCGAGGAGCTGGCCGCCGGAGCGCGGGTGAGCATCGTCGAGTGCGACACGAGCGACCGGGAGGCGCTTGCTCGGCTGCTGACGGAGATCGATCGGGATCTCACCGCAGTGCTTCACTTCGCGCCCCCGAACGCCGAGACGGAGCAGTTCTGCGTGGGCCTGGCCGACGACCTGACGGCCGCCGCCAACCTCGACGAACTGCTCGCGGACCGGGAATTGGACGCGTTCGCGCTCCTATCCTCGGCCGGTGCGGTCTGGGGCGTCGCGGGACAGGCCCGTACCGGGGCCGTCGGCGCGTTCTTCGACGGGCTGGCCCGGCGACGCCGCGCGCGCGGAGCGGCCGTGACAGCGGTGGCGCTGGACCGCGGACTCGACCCGGCGATTCCCGGAGAGCTGGTGGTCGACGCGCTTCGCCAGGCGGTGGAGCACGAGGAGACCTCGCTGGTCGTGTCGCCGGTCGACTGGACGCGGTTCTTCCCCGCCTTCACCGAGACCCGCCCGAGTCCGATCCTCGCGGACCTCCCGGACGTGCGGCGGCTCCGCCGAGGCGATGAGCCCGCCGACAGGTCGTCCCTTGTGGACGAACTCGCCGGGCTCCCGGCGGAGGAACAGGAGGAAGCACTCCTGGGCCTGGTCCGCGGCCAGATCGGCGCCGTCCTCAACTACACCGAGGCCGACGAGGTAGATCCGACGCAGCGCTTCACCGAGCTGGGGCTGGACTCGCTGACATCGGTCCAGCTGCGGAAGCGGCTCTCGGTGGCCACCGGCCTCAAACTGCCCACCAGCCTGGCCTTCGAACACCCCACGCCGGCCGAGCTCGCCCGGTACCTGCGCACGGCGTTGAGCGGCTCCCGCGAAAGAGGTGCGGAAGACGATCCGGCCGACATGATGGTCGAGCTCTACCGGCAGGCCTGCGAGAACGGCAGGGCCATGAAGGCGATGCCGATGCTGGAGGCGGCCGCGAACCTGCGCCCCGGCGCCAGGAGCCCGGAGGAGCTGCTGAACCGGCCCACCCCGCTGCACCTGGCACAGGGTCCGGAGCGGCCCGCGCTGATCTGCCTGACCCCGTTCGTCACGCCGGCCGGTGCCCACCAGTTCGTGCGCCTCGCCGCCCCGTTCCGCGGCAAGCGGGACGTCTGGGTGCTGCCCCACCCCGGTTTCGGCCGTGGCGAACAGCTTCCCGAGAACATGGCAACGCTGGTCCGGCATCACGCGACGACAGTGCTGGAATGCGCGGGCGACGAGCCGTTCGTGCTGCTCGGCTATTCCTCGGGCGGCTGGGTCGCGCAGGAGGTGGCGGCGCACCTGGAGAGCATCGGCTCGCCGCCAGAGCGCCTGGTGCTGGTGGACGCCTACAGCCCCGACCTCCAGTACGCGCACCGGGTTTTCGACGAACTGATGGCGGCGAACTCGCGGCTCGTGCGGACGCTGAACGTCGGCAGCGAGGAACTCACCGCCATGAGCCGGTACCTGCAGCTGTTCGAGAAGTGGGAGGCGCGGCCCGCCGCGGTTCGGACCTTGTTGCTGCGCGCCCGGGAACAGGTGTTCCTCGACGCGACGGGCGGCGAGAGCCCGGCACCACCGGACGGTGTCGACGAGATCGTCGTCGTGCCCGGTGATCACGCGACCATGCTGCACGACCACGCCACCACGACCGCCGCCGCGCTGGAGTCCTGGCTGGCCAAGGACCTCGGGACAGCTGCAGCGGCAGCTGGCGGCCCATCGGTGCAGCCGCCGATGCGAGGAGAATCGTCATGACAGACATCCCGGTTCGCCAGATGGTCATGTCGTCGGGGTTCCGCCCGTGGCTGATCACCGGCCACGCGGAGGTGCGCGCGGCGCTGGCCGACCAGCGGTTCGCGAAGGACTCGCACCGGGTCGCCGAACTGCTGGACCGGCACTCGCTTCCCGGCACCGACAGCCTGTTCGGGCAGTCCCTCCTGCACCACATGCTCAACACCGATCCGCCGGAGCACGGCAGGCTGCGCGGGCTGGTCAACAAGGCGTTCACCCCGCGCGCGGTCGAGCGCCTTCGGCCGCGAATCGAGGAGATCTGCGACGAGCTGCTGGACGCCCTGGGCGGGCGGCAGCACGTCGACCTGCTGGCGGTCTTCGCGGTCCCGCTGCCGATCAAGGTGATCTGCGAGCTCCTAGGGGTTCCGCAGGAGGACCGGGAGGAGTTCCGGTCCTGGTCGAACGCGCTCGTCTCGGCGCTGCCGCCGGAAGTCGTGACGGAGGCGTCCAGCGCGATGGCGGACTACCTGCACAGCTTGATCAAGGCCAAGGAGCAGCACCCGGGCGAGGACATGCTCTCCGCGTTGATCCACGCGCGAGACGGCGGTGATCGGCTGACCGCGGACGAGCTGGTCTCGATGGCGTGCCTGCTGCTGGCGGCCGGCCACGAAACCACGGTGAACCTGATCGGCAACGGCATGCTCGCGCTGCTGGCCCACCCGGACCAGCTCGCGGCGCTGCGCGACGACCTGACCCGGCTTCCTGACGCCATCGAGGAATTCCTCCGCTACGACAGCCCCATCAACCAGGCGACGCTGCGGTTCACCACCGAACCCGTGGAGATCGCCGGGGTGCGCATCCCGGAGGGCGAGTTCGTGATGCTCAACATCGACTCCGCCAACCACGACGCGCGGCGGTACGCGGACCCGGACGTCCTGGACATCGGCCGGGATGAGGGCGGCCACCTCGCGTTCGGGCACGGCATCCACTACTGCCTCGGAGCGCCGCTGGCCCGGCTGGAGGCGGAAATCGCGTTCACCAAGCTGCTGGGCAGGTACGGCCGGATCGACCTGGCGGTACCGGCCGAGCAGCTGGAGTGGCGGTTCAGCGTCGTGATGCGCGGGCTGGAGCGGCTCCCGGTCCGGCTCGGCCGGACGTAAGGAGTTGTTTCAAAGTGGTTTGCGAAGCGGTGCGGGTGGCGGCCCCCCTGCGGGAGTTGCTGAGGCCTTCTCGCTGTGGGATCCCCGACTCATGAATGCCAATTCACCACGTCGGGGCTGTCCTCGCTGGGAGAACCCCAGAGGGGTGGGCACCGTGAACCCGCGGCGGTGCGAGTTGAGTCCCACACCGCAAGCGGCTACCGCCGCTTATCAGAAGGTCCAGCCGGAACTCGATCCGGAGGCACAAGGCAGGCATCAAGCGGGAGGTTGCAGGAGACATGGCCGATCAAACCGGGTTCTCCCCGGAACTGCTCTCCTACGTCCGCGAGGTTTCGCTGCGGGAGGACGAGATCCTGCGCGAATTGCGCGAGGAGACGGTGGCCTATCCGATGGGGAAGGTCATGCAGGTCATGCCCGAGGAAGGGCAGCTGCTCGCGTTCCTGGTCGGGCTGATCGGGGCCCGTTCCGTGCTGGAGGTCGGCACCTTCACCGGCTACAGCACGTTGTGCATGGCCCGGGCGCTGCCCGCCGACGGTCGGCTGGTGACCTGCGACATCACCGACAAGTGGCCAGCGATCGGCGTCCCGTACTGGAAGCGCGCCGGGGTCGCCGACCGGATCGAGGTCCGCGTCGGTGATGCGCGGACGACGCTCGCCGAGCTCATCGCCGAGGGCGGCGCGAACCGGACGGATCTGGTGTTCATCGACGCGGACAAGGCGAACTACCCGAGCTACTACGAGCACGCCCTCGACCTGGTGCGCCCTGGCGGGCTGATCGTGCTGGACAACACGGTCTTCTTCGGCAGGGTCGTCGACCCGGCCGCCCAGGATCCGGACACGGTCGCGCTGCGCGAGCTCAACTCGCGCATCCACGCCGACGACCGGGTCGACCTCGCGATGCTGACCATGGCCGACGGCATTTCCCTCGTCCGCAAGAAGGTGTCCTGATGCTCAGGCCCACCGGGCGAGAACGACTTGAGACGACAACCAGCCTCCCGTCGATCCGACCGTCCGAACAGGATGGTCGGCGGCGGTCGGCCTCCACACTTCGTTAGGAGATGCGGTGGAATTCGGTCCGGGAGAACATCGGCTCACCGTCCTCGGGGCGGGGGTGATGGGATCGAACATCACGACCCTGGCCGTCGGGTACGGGTTGCCCGTGCACCTGGTCGACGTGGACCAGTCGACGCTGGATCAAGCTCGGGCGCGGATCGACCGGCAGCTGCGGCACGCCCACCTGCTGGGCGCGCTGCCCGCCGGCCAGCCCGCCGGCGAGCTGGTCACCAGCACATCCGTCGCGGGCGCGGAAGGGGCGACCGCCGTCCTGGAAGCGGTCACCGAACTTCCCGAAGTGAAGCGGAAGGTGCTGTCCGAGGTCGCGGCGGTGGTCCCGCCCGGAGCACCCCTGGTGTCCAACACCTCGGGCATCCCGATAGACGAACTGGCCGAGGATCTACCGCGCCCCGAGCAGCTCGTGGGGACGCACTTCATGAACCCGACGTACCTGATCAAGATGGTGGAACTCGTCCGCGGCCCGCGCACCTCCGATGCCGCGGTCGCGGCGGTCGAGTCGCTGCTGGTCGCGATCAACCGGACCGCGGTCGTCGTGCGGGACGACCCCGGGTTCGTAACCAGCCGGTTGCTGCACCCGATGATCAACCAGGCGGCGCGGATCGTGGAGCGCGGCACGGCCACAGTGGACGCCGTCGACACCTTGATGCAGGGCTGCCTCGGCCACCCGACCGGCCCGCTGCGGACCGCGGACCTGATCGGCCTGGACAACCTCGTGGATTCCCTCGCGGCGCTGTACGAGCGGACCGGCGAGCAGAGCTGCCGACCGTGCGACCTGCTGCTGGAAAAGGTGGCCAGCGGAGACCTGGGGCGGAAGACCGGCCAGGGCTTCTACGACTACGGAGAGGTGCTCTCATGACAACGGATCAATCAGTCGCGAAGGGTTCCCGCGCGGCGATCGAGCGCGAGCTGCTGTCGTTCCTGGAGCAGCGGTTGAGGACGTCGGTGGCACCCGACCGGGACCTGTTCGCGGAAGGGCTGATCACGTCGCTGTTCGCGATGGAGCTGGTGGTCCAGCTGGAGCAGACCTTCGACGTGTCCATCGTCGGACCGGACCTGAAGATGGACAGCTTCCGCTCCGTCAACGCCATGGCGGAGCTCGTCCACCGGCTCCAGCGGGCCGCGCCCACCGATGGCGCCTGAGCGGCTCGCCGACGAACGCGCGCTGGTCGCTGCGCTCGTCGGCGACCAAGCCGATTCCTGGGACGTGGCGGGACTCCTGCCGGAGAAGGTGCTGCGCGAACTCGGCGTCCGGGGCCTGCTGTGCCCCCAAGTTCCGGCGGAGCACGGCGGCCTCGGCCTCGACAGCCTCGCCTGCGGGGAGTTCACCGCCCACATGGGCAGCCTCTGCGGCTCGCTGCGCAGCGTGATGACCTCGCAGGGCATGGCGGCGTGGACCATCCAGCGCCTCGGCGACGCCGACCAGCGCAGCACCTACCTCGGGCAGTTGACCGGTGGGGAGCTGGCCGCCGTCGGGTTCAGCGAACCTGAGGCGGGCAGCGACCTGTCCGCGATCGGCACCGAGATCCGCCAGGACGGCGACTCCGTCGTCGTGAGCGGGCAGAAGGTGTGGATGACTGCCGCGCACTACGCCGACCTGCTGGTGGTCTTCGGCCGCTACGGGGACGGTGCCGCCGCGGTCGTCGTGCCCGCATCGGCACCCGGCGTGCAAGTGGAGCGGATCGCGGAGCCGCTGGGCTGTCGCGCGGCCGGGCACGCCAACGTCCGCTTCGATTCCGTGCGGCTGCCGAAGAGCAGCGTCCTCGGCGGCACCGGGCAGTCCCTCGCGCTGCTCGTCACGACGGCCCTCGCCTACGGCCGCATGTCGGTGGCCTGGGGCTGCGTCGGCATCCTGCGGGCCTGCCTGGCCGCAGCGAGCGGGCACGCCGCGTCGCGACGGCAGTTCGGCAAACCGCTGGCGGAGCACCAGCTGGTCGCCCGGCACCTCGCCGAGCTGTTGGTGGCCGAGCAGGTCGCGACGAGGGCGTGCGAACACGCGAGTCGCTGCTGGGATTCCGGCTCTCCGGACGCGGTCGTGTCCACAGTGCTCGCCAAGCACGTGAGCTCCGGTCAGGCCGTTGCGGGCGCCGCGTCGGCGGTGCAGGTCCTGGCCTCGGCGGGCGCGCACGACGGGCACGTCGTCGCCCGCGCCTACCGCGACGCGAAGCTGATGGAGATCATCGAAGGCAGCAGCGAGATCTGCCAGCTCATCTTGGCGCAGCACGCGCTGATCGCAGCGCGATGAACGTTTCGGGAGTACCGATGGACGACAAGCAGACGCTGGTGAAATGCCTGGTCTGGGACCTGGACGAAACCCTGTGGCGGGGCACCCTGGTCGAGGACGGGGAGGTGCGCCTGACCGACGGGATCACCGCCGTCATCGAGGAGCTCGACTCCCGCGGCATCCTGCAGGCGGTGGCCAGCAAGAACGACCACGACCTGGCCTGGGCCCGCCTGGTGGAGCTGGGCGCGGCCGACTACTTCGTGCTGCCCCAGATCGGCTGGGGGCGCAAGTCGGATTCGGTTCGCCGCATCGCGGAGCGGTTGAACTTCGCGCCCGGCACGATCGCCTTCATCGACGACCAGCCGGCCGAACGCGCGGAGGTCGCCTTCCACCTCCCCGAGGTCCGCTGCTACCCGGCCGACCAGGCGCTGGCACTGCCGGGCCTGCCCGAGTTCAGCCCGCGGGCGGTGACGGTCGATTCCAGGCGGCGCAGGCAGCTGTACCAGGCGAACTTCCAGCGCGAATCCGTACGGGAGTCCTTCACCGGGCCCGACGAGGAGTTCCTGCGCACGCTGGGCCTCGAACTGCGCATCGGCCGGGCGGACGACGAGGAGTTGTCGCGGGTCGAAGAGCTGACGTTGCGCACCAGCCAGATGAACGCCACGGGTGTGCACTACCCGGACGCCGTGCTGCGCGAGCTCTGCGCCGACCCGGCCCACGAGGTCCTGGTGGCCACGCTCACCGAT
Source organism: Saccharopolyspora sp. NPDC050389 (assembly GCF_040655595.1). NCBI lineage: Bacteria > Bacillati > Actinomycetota > Actinomycetes > Pseudonocardiales > Pseudonocardiaceae > Saccharopolyspora > Saccharopolyspora sp. NPDC050389. The sequence continues at coordinate 5,388 of NZ_JBFAKG010000003.1, read as the reverse complement.
CGCTTCGGCCCGCACGGCGCCATCGGCGTGCTGCTGCTGGAAACCCGCCCCGACTCCTGGCACCTCAAGCTGCTGGCCACCTCGTGCCGGGTGGTCTCCTTCGGGGTGGGCACGGTCATCCTGAACTGGTTGGTGGACCAGGCATTCCGGGCCGGCGTGCACCTCGTCGCCGACTTCCGGGCCACCGACCGCAACCGGATGATGGACATCGCCTACCGTTTCGCCGGCTTCACCGACGAGCGCTGCGAATGCAGCACCGACCAGCCGGGGGAAGCCGACGTCCAGCGGCTGCACCTCGTTCCGGAGCCGCGAGCACTGCCCGAAACCATGCGCCTCGACGCCCCGGCCCTCGGCCTACCCCGCGTCCCGTAGGGGCCGCGATTTCCATTGAAATCGAAGGTCCGATTTCAATGGAAGTCGCGTAGGGCGGAGTCCAGGCGGTGTCTGAGGTTCCGCTACTTGCATCGCCACGCAAAACGAGTTCTCGGACTGGTTCTCATTCCGAAGATCATGGAGGTTCGACGATGTCCGGTCAGCAGTCCCGGGCCGACCAGAGCACGTTCGCCGAGCTCGGGCTCCGGGCGAGGCTGTTCGCCCAAGGGGCGCTGGCCTTGCTGTTCGCCAAGGGCGGCGATTCGTTCGCCCGCCTGCTGCACTCCCCGTGGCGGGACGACCCGTACCCGATCTACGCGGCGATGCGCGCAGGGGGGCCGCTGATCCGCAGCAAGCTCGGGTTGCTGATCTGCACCACCCACGAGCTGTGCGAGGAAGTGCTGCGGGACCGGCGGTTCGGCGTGCTCCGCAGCGACGGGTCCTACGGCGACCCCACCGCGGCCGCCGTCGACCTCCAGCTCTCGCTGCTCGAACTCGACCCGCCGGACCACACCCGGATCCGGCGGCTGGCCGCGCCGGAGCTGCGGCCGCGCCGCATGGAGAAGTACCGGCAGCGGATCGAGGACATCGCAAACGAGCTGCTGGACGAGGCGATCGAGCGCGGCAGCTTCGACCTGGTCCGCGACTACGCCAGCCTGCTGCCGATCCGGGTGATCTGCGACCTGCTCGGACTGTCCCAAGTGGACGCCGACCGGCTGGGGCACCACGGCCTGGTGGTGTCCGGTTCGTTGGACGGGGTCCGCTCGACCAAGCAGCTCCGGCAGATGCGGGAATCCCTGAACGAGCTGGACGCGATGTTCGCCAGGCTCATCGAGCAGCGCCGCGCGGACCCGGGCGACGACGTCGTGAGCAACCTGGTTACCGCCCTCGACGACGACAAGATCACCAGCACGGAGCTGGTGCAGCTGTGCAACCTGCTGCTGGTCGCCGGTTTCGAGACGACCGTCAGCATGGTCGGCAACGGCGCGAACGCGCTGCTGAACCACCCGGAGCAGTGGGACCTCCTGCGCGCCGACCCGGGCCTGGCGCCGGCCGTGGTGGAGGAGGCGCTGCGCTGGGACCCGCCGGTGCAGATGACCGGCCGGATCGCGCACGAGCCGGTCGAGCTCGCCGGCCGCCAGCTGCGCAAGGACACGCCGGTGCTGGTGCTGCTGGCCTCGGCCGGCCGGGATCCGGCGAAGCACGAGGATCCCGACCGATTCGACATCACCCGGGAGGTCCAGGGCGAGCACCTGGCCTTCTCCTCGGGCAGCCACTACTGCCTCGGCGCCCCGCTGGCGCGGATCGAGGGGGAGGTCGCGTTCCGCTGCCTGGCCACCCGGGTGCCCGATCTGCGCCGCGCCGGACCCGTGGTGCGCCGCCCGACGTCGGTCGTCCGCGGCCTGGCGTCATTCCCGGCCTTCCCGGGCAAGACCGTTCAGCGCACCTGAACTGGTCCGTCAATCATCCGAGCCGTAGTGCGCGGCGATGTCTTCGGAACTCGCCCACCGGCTGCAGGTGGGTCCCTGCGGCCAGCCCTCGGGCGAGTCCTGCCACTCCTCCTGCCGCCCGTACAGCAGCAGATCGATCAGTGCGAAGGTGTGACTGATCTGCTCGGTCCCCAGCTGGGGTTCTCTTTTGCTCCCAACCCTGTTCTTGTCGCCGAAGAGGGGTACCGATCAACGACGCCGACTGCTGGTGCTCGCGATCTGCTGCGCCAGCGTGATCGTCGTGGTGATGGACATCTCGATCGTCAATGTCGCGCTGCCGGCCATTCGACGCGACCTGGATGCGTCGGCGGCTGGTCTTCAGTGGACGGTCGACGCCTACACCCTGGTGCTGGCGAGTTTTCTCGTTCTGGCGGGCTCGATGGCCGACGGCTTCGGCCGACGGCGCGTATTCCTCGTCGGACTCGCTGTCTTTGGACTCGGGTCATCGTTGTGCGGGCTGGGAGTTTGACCACGGCCCAGATAGTTCGCAGTCATCGGTCCGCGCCCGATGACCGCGACGCCACGCCGCGGCGGGGACACGGCATGACACACCGCAACGCGCTACTGAACATCGAGGGTCGCCGGCGACTGGTAGAGCGTTGCCGAACCAGACCTGTCGCGCATGTGGCCTCCGAGATGGGAATCTCCCGCGCCTGCGCCTCGAAGTGGGTCAACCGGTGGCGACGTCACGGCGAGGCGGGCCTTCAGGACCGATCCTCGGTGCCGCACCACAGCCCGACCGCGACACCCACGTGGGTGGTCGAGAAGATCGAGACCTGGCGGCGGGAGCACAAATGGTCCGCGCGACGGATCGCCGACGAGCTGGCCGACCTCGGGTTCATGATCAACCGCCGCGCGGTCACCAGACACTTGAAGCGGTTGGGGCTGGGACAACGCCGTTTGCGGAACGGCTCGGGCCGACCGCGAGCAGGCGCAGGGATCGGCAACGACAAATGTTCCAGCGGGGTACACAAGGGTGCCGAGTCGGCTGCGTGCCGTCTCCCAACTCGGGACACCCGTCGTGATGATCGACACCGCGGAAATCCAGCAGGTCGTGGACGCGATCATGGAGCGAATCGTCGCTGCTGTCTGAAGAACGTGATCAGCGCGACCGTCGCGGTTCGTCCGCCGCTGCGCTGATCGCTGGGCTGTGAGCGGTGCCGTCTCCTCAAAGATTCGCCAGCACCGCCTGACAGGGCTCACCCGCACGGCACGCAGCCAGATGCCAGCGTCGTAGACGTGCGTGAGCTGACCCCAATCCGGTGGCGAGCGTCCTGAGGACTGAGGTCGTTGGACCCTTGGGGCGCACCGGGAGGACCGCGCAATCTGAGGGGGTAGATTCGCGTGCGAGGTGGTCATGTCGAACACCCAGGAACAGCCCGCCACGACTGCCGCTGAACCGCTGGCTCGGCTCGGGCGGTCCTGGGGTTGGCTGCTGGCCTTCGGAATCCTGACCGTGGTCGCCGGGGTGCTGGTACTGGTGTGGCCGGGGCCGGCGGTCGTCACTCTGGCGATCATCGTCGGAGTCCAGTTGTTCATCGGCGGGATCTTCTGGTTCGTCAAGGCAGTGGGCGCGCACCAGGAAAACCGCTTCGCCCATGCTCTGCTGGCCATCATCACCGGTGTGATCCTGCTGCGGTCGCCCGTGGCATCCGCCGCAGCGTTCCCGCTGGCGTTGGGCCTTTTCTGGCTGATCAGCGGCGTTGTCGAGACCTTGCACGCCATCGTCGCCGCGGACGTCCCGTCACGGGGATGGACGATTGCATCCGGGCTGCTCAGCGTGCTCGCCGGTATCGCCCTGCTGGCCTACCCCGGCATCGGGCTGGTGACCCTGACCTACATCCTCGGCGTCTGGCTGGTGGTTTACGGGGTAATCGCAGCTATCCGAGCAATCCAAATGCGGCCGCATGCAGTAGCAGCACCTGCGGGGCAGGCGGGCCCAGCGCCCGCATAGTGGGAGTTCGCCATGAGTAGTCAGAAGCAGCCTTCACGGGACAGGACGGGCGCCCGTCACAACTGGGTGTCCCCACGCACCATAACGGGATTGGTGCTCGTTGCTGCGGCCGTGGTGCTCGCGGTCGAAAACCGGCAAATGGTCGACATCAGGATCTTCGTGCCGGTGGTCGCGATGCCACTGTGGACGGCGCTGGCCGTGATGCTGGTCGTCGGCGTCGTTGTCGGGCTCCTGGTGTCCCGCCCAAGGAAGTGAATTGCCTCAGCACCCGCACGCCAGTGCTGCCTTACACTGTCCACCACCACGTTGATGAAATCCGGTCTTTCACAACCCGACTGCGGCCATCGTCAAGCGAAGTCGGCCCGGAGCGCCCTGCCGGTGTTTCCGCCGGTGGGTTTCTCCGGGCCGCTTCCCGAACCCGGCGTGCCTGTTACCAGGCACCGGGCTCTCCACATATCCCAGTGGACCTTGGGTGTTCTCACGCTGCGCTCGGCCAGGGCGAGGGGATCTTGCCTCCTCGGTAGGAGTAATAGATGATCTTCACTCCTGCCGGGTTGAACAAGGTCCTCTCGCTGGTGGTGGGCCACCATCCGTCGCGGGTGAATTGGCGGCGGAGTGTCTTCCAGTTGGTGCGCCGATGTTTACGGCGGAGCCTCCGAAAGACCTGCTTCCAGGTGTAGGCACGCAGGTAGTTGAAGGTCGCCTTCGACGAACCGTGCTTGAAGTAGGCGGTCCAGCCCCGCAGCACCGAATTGAGTCGGCGCAGCAGGTCATCGAGCGACTGTCTGAGATCCTGCCTGCACAACGTCTTGACCTTGGCCATGATCGCACGCAGCGCTTTCTTGGCCGGGTAAGATAGACGAAGTGCTTGCTGGTGCCTCGTTTCCGGTGGCGCTGGATGCGCCATCCCAGGAAATCCAGCCCCTCGCTGATGTGGGTGATCAGTGTCTTCTCCTGCGACAGGCGAAGACCGATCGTGGAGAGGACGCCGGCAATCTCCTCGCACAGCGCTTCCGCGTCAGCTCGGCTGCCGGAGACGACCAGGCACCAGTCGTCGGCGTAGCGGACCAGCCGGTAGTTCGGCAGGCCGTGACGCCAGCGCTTGCGTCGCTGCGGGCGGGAGATGTTCGGCCCGCCCGGTGCGCGGGCGATGTGCTCGTCGAGCACGGATAACGCCACGTTGCTCAGCAACGGCGAGAGGATCGACCCCTGCGGGGTGCCGGTGGTGGTGGCTCTCAACGTCCGGTCCTCGGTGAGGATCCCGGTTTTGAGAAACGCCTTCACCAGCGCCAGGACACGTTTTTCTCCGACGCGCTTGCGCACCCGTTCCATCAAGGGCGGGTGCGAGATTTCGTCGAAGCAGGCCGTGATATCGCCCTCGACGACCCACTCGAACGAACGAGACGTCATGTGACGTACCTCCGCCACCGCGTCGTGGGCGCGGCGCTTCGGGCGGAACCCGTAGGAGCACGGGTGGAGTAGGGTCGGAGCGAAGCGCGGTGCCGGTCTTTCGATCCGGTCCGTTTCTCCGCTCCGCCCTCCGAACCCGGCGTGCAAGTTGTCCCTGCACCG